>DAIDAH010000100.1 GCA_027310735.1 Methylotenera sp.
GCCAGGAGCTTTATCTAATCAGCCGCCAGTGCCCGCAACTGCGCCATTGGTGACACCCGCAGGCGCTAATGCAAGCGCTACGACCGCTGGTGCACCAGTGGTAAATACGCAAAAAAATATGACGACTAATTATGAGGTAGATAAAACAGTTCGTTATGTACAGCAAGCAATGGGTGGTATTAAGCGTCTGAATGTTGCGGTTGTTGTGAATAATATGCAGGTTGTGGATGCTAAAGGTAAAGTGAGCTATCGTCCACTTACTGTGGCAGAGAAGAAGCAGATTAATGATTTGGCTATGCAGGCAATGGGATTTAGCAAGGAGCGTGGTGACTCACTGACTGTGGTGAATAGTTCATTTGCTGGTGAGCCTGCTGAAGTTTTGCCGGTAGTACCTCTTTGGCAAAACCCATTACTTATTGAGTATGGAAAGGATGCATTGCGCTTTATTGTAGGGGTTGTTGTGTTGTTTATGATTTACTCTCGTATATTAAAGCCTATGTTGGCAAAGCTTTCGGCGCCACCTTCGCCGCGATCTACGCAGTCAAAAGATGCGGATGGGGTAGATGCCGTTGTTAGTTTAAGTGGTGAGCAAGCTGCAGGTGCTGCAATGGCAAAAGGTTATGAGCAGACTTTGGATGCGGCGAAACAGCTTGCAAAAGATAATCCGAGAATGGTTGCTAGTGTTGTCTCTGGCTGGACGAGTGGGGAAGATTCGTAATAATGAGTGAAGCTGGTGTAATGAAAAGTGCCGTTTTAATGCTGGCATTAGGTGCGGATGAGGCCGCAGAGGTGATGAAGTTTCTAAGCCCGAAAGAGGTGCAGAAGCTTGGGTCAGCAATGGCGACAATGAAGTCTGTTGGACGTGAACAAGTTGAGAATGTTGTAACTGAGTTTTTGGGGAAAGTTGAGCAAAGTAGTGATTTTGGTTTAGATTCAGATGAGTATATTCGATCTGTATTAACTAAAGCACTTGGCGATGATAAAGCCTCAGGTCTGCTTAACCGTATTTTGCAGTCGCGTGATGCCAGTGGCATTGAAAGTCTTAAGTGGATGGATGCGTTCACGGTAGCTGAGTTTATTAAGAATGAGCACCCACAAATTGTAGCTACGATTCTTGTGCACTTGGAACCAGATCAAGCTGCTGAAGTTATTGGGCATTTTACTGATAGGTTGCGGCAGGATGTCATGTTGCGTATTGCTACATTGGATGGCGTTAAGCCTATCGCTTTGCGTGAGTTAAATGATGTAATGACTAAGTTGCTGACTGGTAATGAGAGCATTAAGAAGCAGACGATGGGCGGTATTAAAGTGGCGGCTGACATCATGAACTTTATGAGTGGTGATAACGAGGCTAGTGTGATGGATGGCCTGAAAAGTTACGATGATGACATGGCTCAGAAGATTATGGATGAGATGTTTGTGTTCGATAATGTGATGGAGATTGACGATAAGGGTATTCAGGTTATGTTGAGAGAGGTGCAGTCTGAAACACTGATTATTGCACTTAAGGGCACTACCGACGAATTGCGTGAGAAGATATTTAAAAACATGTCATCACGTGCAGCGGAAATGATGCGTGAAGATCTTGAGTCTAAAGGTCCGGTTAAGTTGTCTGAAGTGGAAGCTCAGCAAAAACAAATTCTACAAATTGTGCGCAGGCTTGCTGATGAAGGGCAGATACAACTCGCTGGTAAAGGAGGGGATGATCAATATGTTTAATTTTGATTTAAAGATAAGATTCGCAACACAGTGTAGAGGTGTTAATGATACTTACTTTTGCTTTATGCTAGGTTTTTATGGCTAATATCGGCGTGCCTAAGGGGCAGCAAACAGCCTATGAGCGCTGGGAGATGTCATCATTTTCCAGTGATAAAGATAATTCTGTCAGAAATACGCAGGCCAAAATCGACGCTGAAAACGCTGAAAAATCAGCGCAGATTTTTGATGATATGAGAAAAAAAGGTTATGCCAAAGGCATGCAGGAAGGTTTTGCTGTTGGTATGGCTGAGGCTAAGGAACGTGCTCAAGAAGATAAGCAGAAGTTTCTTACATTAATGACCGCCTTTAGTGATGCTCTTGAGAAGTCTGATGAGCAGATTGCCGATGATGTGCTGTCTTTAGCACTTGATGTTGCAAAGTCGATGATTAAGGTGAAGTTAAATATAGATCCAGCTGCAGTATTGGCTGTAGTCATGGATGCAATACATTATTTGCCACATATTCAGAAGCCGGCCAGAATTTTACTGCATCATGATGATGTTCAGTTGTTGCGTGAGCATATGGCCGATGATGTTTCAAGTGGGCAGTGGCAGATACATGAAGATTATCGTGTTGAGCGTGGTGGCTGTATTGTTGAAACAGGTACTAATCAAGTAGATGCAACCAATGTTGTGCGCTGGAAAAGAATTAGTGAGGCACTATCACAACACAATGACTGGCTATTGCCGTGAGCCAAGCTAACCAGCTTTTGAAGAATACACATCGGCGACGCTGGCATGGGCATGTACGTGACTGTAAAGAAATATTGAGCATTGTCGAACCCATGGAAATTGCCGGGCGTATTGTTAAGCTGACGGGATTGGTGATGGAGGCTGTTGGCGTAAAACTGCCTATAGGAAGCGCATGTTACGTGCCGATATCTGAAGGGCGTCGAGTTGAGGCTGAGGTGGTGGGCTTCGACGGAGAGCGATTGTTGTTGATGCCGCAAAGCAGCGTTGATGGCGTAGTGCCAGGTGCGAAAGTATTTTCGTTGGAGGTCGCAGAAAGTTTGCCTAAGCCGCACCATAACCAGCCGCCACGCAGACGCTCTGTTGATCGTACGCGTCATTTGCCTGTAGGTAATGCACTTTTGGGTCGAGTGGTTGATGGGGCAGGTAATCCGCTTGATGATTTGGGTAAAATTGACTCGGCACAAAGTTCGCCACTTAATGCGCGCCCACTAAACCCTTTAATGCGAGCTCCGATTGAAGATATCTTGGATGTGGGCGTGCGTGCGATTAATAGTATGTTAACTGTTGGTCGAGGTCAGCGTATGGGTTTGTTTGCAGGCTCTGGTGTGGGTAAGAGTGTGCTGTTGGGCATGATGGCACGCTACACCACCGCAGATGTAATTGTAGTTGGTTTGATTGGTGAGCGTGGCCGTGAGGTTAAAGAATTTATTGAGCAGATATTGGGGCATGAAGGCCTTGCACGCTCAGTTGTAGTTGCAGCGCCAGCAGATGCGCCCGCATTAATGCGATTGCAGGGCGCTAATTATGCAACAACAATTGCGGAAAATTTTCGTGATCAAGGTAAAAACGTGTTGTTGATTATGGATTCATTAACGCGTTATGCGATGGCGCAGCGTGAGATTGCTTTGGCGATTGGTGAGCCGCCAGCAACTAAAGGTTACCCTCCATCTGTATTTGCAAAGCTGCCAGCGTTGGTGGAGCGCACTGGTAATGGCAAGCGCGGTGAGGGGTCAATTACTGCTTTTTACACGGTGCTGACTGAGGGTGATGATCAGCAAGATCCTATTGCAGATGCGGCGCGAGCCATTCTTGATGGACATATTGTGTTAAGCCGAGGATTGGCCGAGAGCGGTCATTACCCTGCAATTGATATTGAACAGTCGATTAGTCGCGCGATGCATAATATTACTAGTGTGGAGCACCAGAAGTTAGCGCGCAAGCTTAAACAACTTAACTCTCGCTATATGCGAAGTGTGGATCTGATTAATGTTGGGGCATACGAAGCAGGTAGCGATGCAGTACTGGATCAGGCAATTGCGAGGCATGATCGTATAGATGCCTTTTTACAACAGGATATTGCGGAGCGCGCTGATGTGGAAGAGAGTATTCATCATTTAGCGAGTGTGTTAGATGGCTTGATGTTAAACTAGTATTGGTTTTGATGTAGATTAAAGCAGAATATATCGCGTTTGTAGAGATAATATGGCCACACAGTCAATGAGTGCATTGAAGATGTTGAAAGATCTCGCTGCCAAAGAAGTCGAGTTGGCTACCGAGGCCTTGGCACATGCAATGAAATTGGTGGAAGAAGCGCAGAGTAAGCAAGATTTGTTGCATGACTATCGGCAGGGTTATGTTGAGAATCTTAATCAGTCGATGAAAGTGGGAATAAGCGCTGATGCTTATCAGAACTATCAGAGCTTCTTTGGAAAGTTGGATCAGGCAATAGCCGGGCAATCGGATGTGGTTGAATCGGCAAAAAAACTTGTGATATTAAAGCGACAGCTATGGCAGGAGAGTCAGCGTAAAAAATTGTCGTATGAGGTGTTGCTACAACGTTCAGATAAGAAAGTACTTAAAGTCGAACAAAAGAAAGATCAGAAAATGATGGATGAGTTTGCTATGCGAATTAGTCGGACTGGGCGTTAGGACTAAAAGATGAGGTTCGTTAAGTTGAAGTCTAGAGCCATTAATCATTAGGATTAAAAAATTATGAATAATTTATCATTACAAACGATACAAATAGCTACGCAGAAAAGTCCATCTGAGTCAGTCAGTAAGGGGGATTCTGGAGCGGGGGCGATTGATTCAGGGGTTACAAAAAGTTCATTCCAGACGACACTGAACAAGCAAGTGCAAGCTAATGAAAGCCAGAATAGGCCGACACAAGAAAGTAAGCAGCCTTCAACTAAGAGCGTATTAGAAAATAAAATTCCTAGCAAACAAAGGGCTTCAGACCAATTGGCTGCTAAGCTACAAGTTCAGGCTAAGGCGCGTACTGGAGACCATGTTGTTAATGATGCGAAATTAGTGCTTGACGATAGTGGCAGTGTCAAGCGTGCTCTTGCTGTTGAGGGGTTGATTCAGAAGAAATCGTCGGCGTCCGATGATGGAGACACGAAAGTTGAGACATCAGCTGTCGGGATTTCTGATGTAAATTCTGGAGTAGTAGATGCTTCTTCAGCTATTGCACCAATGGTATTAGGCGCATTTAAGGGTATTCAAACACAAGTAAGTCCAACTCTGGATGATGCTTTGAGTAAGGAGTTAACACGCGGGAAAAGCATAGGTATACCTGGAAATGATGCTCAAGTTACTCAAAGTATGGAGAAGCGCTTGGGTGAAAAGGCTAGTTCAGATACCTCACAATGGGTAGATAGTGTGCTAGCAAACACAGCTAAACAGAGTGGTATAGATGAATCATCAGTTAGTAAGTTGCTTTTTGATACTTCTAAGGATAGTACAAGAGAGTCTGTTCTTAAGGAGGTTGCTATGCCAGCTAATTATCAAGCCGTATTGCAAGCGAATACACCGTTATCTGCTCAGTTGGTAGGGAGCGCTAATGTTATTAGCAGTTACCCAGGTAAGTCTGGCTGGGATCAGGCTATTAGCCAAAAAGTTGTTTGGATGGTTGGTGCTGGAGAGCAGTCGGCAACGCTAACACTTAATCCGCCAGACTTGGGTCCTTTGCAAGTGGTGATTCATGTGCATAATGATCAGGCTGACACGACTTTTATTTCGGATAATAAAGAGGTGCGTCAAGCCTTAGAGAATGGCATGTCAAACTTACGCGATAAAATGAGTGATGCTGGAATTCAGCTTGGACAAGCGAATGTTAGTACGGGGAGTCAGTCTCAGCAAGAGTTTCAGCGGGCGACACAGAGTCGGTCTGCTACCGCATCAAATGATAGCGGTAGTATAGACCCTCAAATATTAGGCGTCGTTGGAACCGAGTCCCTCGTGCGTATTACTAATGGCTTGGTCGATACCTTTGCATAATGATTAGTAAATCAACGAGTTTATAGTTTTTTTGATTGAAATAATTGTTTTAAGAGTTATATCCATATGTATGGTTATTTCATCGGCTGATAATGCACGAGTGGGCAAGTGTTATAATCCGCGGACATACAAGTGGTCAGTAAAAGAGTTTCTAGATATACGTAATTGATTTTAATTGAATCACTGCTGTTTGTAATACTTGCATCTGCACGAAAAACAGCAGTGATTTTACTCAACAGGAAACGCACCAAATGGCAAAAGATCCAAAATCAGCAGTTGAAGTTGAAGTCGAAGCGCCCGCACCAGCATCTAAGAAGAAGTTAATTATCATTATTGCTGCGGTGGTATTGCTCGCAGGAGGCGGGGCAGCAGCTTGGTTTATGATGCATCAAAAAGCCGATCCTCATAAAGAGGAAGTTAAACATGCAGAGCCAGCAAAAGCCCCAGTGTTCATTACACTAGAGACATTTACTGTGAATTTACAGCCTGATCCAGATGAGAAGTTCCTGCAGGTCGATATGCAACTCCAAGTGGCTAGCAATGAAGTTGCTGAGGAACTCAAAACACAGATGCCGGTAGTGCGAAATCGTTTGTTATTGTTGCTAACCAGTAAGAAAGCAAGTGAGATTTTAACGATGGATGGTAAAAAACAATTGAGTGATGAAATTGTTGCTGAGTTAAAAAAACCTTTCTCAGTGAATGCTAAACCACAAGAAATCTTAGGTGTTTACTTTACGTCTTTTGTTGTTCAGTAACTAGTTTGAAATTGACCTATGGCCGATAAGTTTTTATCTCAAGACGAAGTAGATGCCTTACTAAAAGGCGTAGGCGGAGACTCGGATGAAGATAAGCCTGCAGGTGATTCCGGTGAGGTGCGAGATTACAATCTTGCAACGCAAGAGCGTATTGTCCGGGGGCGTATGCCTACGCTCGAAATTATCAACGAGCGATTTGCACGTCTATTACGAATTGAATTGTTTAATTTTTTAAGACGTACTGTAGAAGTGTCTGTTGGTCCTGTACGGATCACTAAATATAGTGATTTTATTCGCAATCTTGTAGTGCCTACGAATCTTAATCTTGTACACATGAACCCGTTACGAGGAACAGCACTTATGGTGCTTGATCCAACCTTAGTGTTCTTGGTCGTGGATAATATGTTTGGCGGCGATGGTCGTTTCCACACACGCGTCGAGGGGCGTGATTTCACGCAGACGGAGCAACGCATTATTCAGCGCATTCTCAATATTGTGTTTGAAACTTATGCGAAATCTTGGGAGCCTGTATACCCTGTAGTGTTTGATTATATTCGCTCTGAGATGAATACGCAGTTTGCGAATATTGCTACGCCAAATGAAGTCATTGTTGCCACCACTTTTAACATTGAATTAGGACCGGCAGGGGGTGAAATGCACTTTTGCTTCCCGTATTCAATGATAGAGCCTTTACGCGATATGCTGAGTTCACCATTACAAGGTGAGGTGTTAGGAGTGGATTCCCGCTGGGTTAAGCTAATGACTCAACAGGTGCAAGCTGCAGAAGTTGAGATTGTTGCTGACTTGGCTAAGACAAGCATGAAACTTGGCGATGTGCTCAATATGAAAGTTGGTGATGTTATCCCAATTAGTATGGATGAGGCGATTGAGGCGCAGGTAGATGGTGTTCCTGTGATGTTATGTAAGTATGGAATGTTTAACGGTCAGTATGCACTGCGTGTTGATAAGCTTTTGCGATCCAACTCAACTGAATATATAAAAGGAGAACCTTATGGCGATTGATCCTACTGATGAGGGTGGTGGAGAAGCATTGGCAGAAGATGATTGGGGTGCTGCGATGGCTGAGCAGACTGCGGCTGAGTCTACTGATGATGCGATGGATGACTGGGGTGCTGCGATGGCTGAGCAGACAACAGCTGATGCCTCAGTACTACAAGCAAAAAACGTTGAGAAAGCGCAAGTGTTTACCGAATTTACACCCAATAATAAGTTGCATGAAACACATAATGATATTGATTTTATACTGGATATCCCAGTACAACTTACAGTAGAGTTAGGTCGGACTAAGATTGCCATTAAGAATTTACTGCAACTGGCACAAGGCTCAGTAGTCGAGCTTGATGGTATGGCTGGTGAGCCAATGGATGTTCTAGTGAACGGTTGCTTGATTGCACAAGGTGAAGTGGTTGTTGTGAATGATAAGTTTGGTATTCGCTTGACTGATATTATTACGCCAGCAGAACGTATTCGTAAGATTAATAGATAACCCTGAACATTTTAGGGAACGTGTTTGAGACTACTCATGATTTCCTCATTTTTAACTGGAATTTGAACCCTTCATGACGAATCTTCTAAGTTTGTTTGCTTGGATTGTTTTAATCTCGCCTCATAATGCTTTGGCCGCGGAGACAGCCGTAATCTCGCCATCAGGTGGCTTATTAAAAATGATATTAGGGTTATTAATTGTATTGGCAGTAATGGCCACGCTAGCTTGGTTATTAAAACGTATGTTACCAAGTGCTGCAGGGCAACATTCTGTTGTTCGGGTGGTTGGTGGAGTCAGTGTAGGTTCGCGTGAGCGTGTGGTAGTTGTCGAGGTGGCTGGCCGTTGGATTGTGGTCGGGGTAGCTCCTGGTCAGGTAAATGGCATTGCTAACCTAGAGGCTGGGGCCGTTCAGCTTTCAGATGATACGCTCGGCATATCTCATCCTTTACCACCAATTATGGGTACTCTAGCTCAACCATTTGCACAATGGTTGAAAAAATCATCAGCTAAGTTTACAGAGAAAACAGATGTTGAAAAATAAGAAAAAAAATCTGCTAGCCTTAGTTTCTGCTGCTGCATTACTATTGGCTGCTTTGATGATGTTGCCGCTATCCGCGCTTGCAGATAATGGATTCCCATTAATAAATGCTGTTCCAACTGGCGGAGGTGGGCAAGATTATTCATTAAGTCTGCAAACATTGATTTTGCTGACATCGCTGACTTTTCTGCCCGCAGCATTATTAATGATGACTGGTTTTACGCGAATTATTATCGTCTTGTCATTATTGCGACAGGCATTAGGAACGCAATCAGCCCCACCAAACCAAGTGATGGTTGGTCTAGCTTTATTTTTAACATTTTTTGTGATGAGCCCTGTTATTGATAAGATTTACGTTGATGCCTACAAGCCGCTCTCCGAAAATAAAATCACTATGCAAGAGGCAATGGATAAAGGTGTTGAGCCTCTAAAAGCTTTTATGATGAAGCAAACGCGGGAGAGTGATCTTGCGCTGTTTATTAAAATGGCTCGAATCGAAAAAATTGATACTCCTGCTCAGGTGCCATTGTTAGTGCTTGTTCCAGCTTTCATGACTAGTGAACTTAAAACAGCATTCCAGATTGGATTTGCTATTTTTATTCCATTTCTGATTATCGATATGGTGGTTGCTAGTGTACTGATGGCAATGGGTATGATGATGGTTTCACCTTCAATTGTGGCATTGCCATTTAAATTAATGTTGTTTGTGCTGGTAGATGGATGGCAGTTGTTACTTGGTTCACTGGTACAAAGTTTTTATTAACTTAATCTGGGTAAGGTAAAGGAAAGTAAATGACTCCAGAAAGCGTGATGAACCTTGGACGAGATGCGATGGAAATCACCTTAATGGTGGCTGGGCCAATTTTATTGATTGTGCTAGTCATAGGCTTAGTTGTAAGTATTTTTCAAGCAGCAACACAGATTAATGAACAAACATTGTCTTTTATTCCCAAGTTAGTGGGGGTATTTATAGGACTGATATTTGCTGGCCCATGGATGTTGACTACAATGGTAGATTACATGCGCGTAGTATTTACTAGTCTGCCTGCCATGGCTAATTAACCTTGTATACTTGCGTAAGTATTAACTGTATTTAATCATGAACTGTATAAATTGTTGCCATGGTTTCAATTAATAGCGCACTTCTTCAAACGTGGATTATCAGCTTACTATGGCCGATGACGCGAGTTTTGGGGGTAATCGCTGCGTCACCAATTTTTAGTCACACTGCCATTCCTAATCAGAGTAAATTGGGCTTTGGTGTCATGCTTACATTAATTCTAATTCCTACACTCCCGCCATTGCCGCAGTTCGAGATATTTTC
>DAIDAH010000101.1 GCA_027310735.1 Methylotenera sp.
TACGCGAGATTGATGTCATTGGCCGCTTGGGGGGTGAGGAGTTTTCAGTTTTGTTGCCGGAAACCGGTGTTTTGCGCGCAGTGGAGGTGGCGGGGCGCTTGCGGCAAGCATTGGAGAGTGCAAGAGTTGTTGTTGATGAAGTTAATCATGAAGTGACTAAGCCACTATGCTTCACGGTATCTATTGGGGTGGCCGCCATGTCAAGCGTAGATGCGACTGTCGATAGTATGTTGCTGCAGGCAGATGTTGCTTTGTATAAAGCTAAGAATTCTGGAAGAAATAAAGTGGTCGCTAATGTTTAGTCATGGTTGCGGCTAAAGATGCTGAGTTAACTGCATATATTAAAGTATGGCCGCAATTAGAAGTCTTGAACTCCAAATCTGGAATTACAAATCTTGTTTACTTTTTTCCGAGGCTAGCGCTTCTAAAAGCTTTTCGTGGCCGGCATTCTGAATTAAGTCGTGTGCGCGTTTTACGGCAATTTCGGCTTTCTCAAAGTCGCCATCGGCTAGTGCGTGCATGCCTTCAAGTAGCGCGGCGTTGCTGGCGATTAAGCGTTGTGTTTCTTTTTTGCTGCGCCTATTGGCAGGTAGGCGGCGTAAATAATGTATCAATCTTAAGCTGTAATGTATTGCTAAAAAAATTAACACCCCCACAACCAGTAAGAAATTGAATGAAAGCTGCACTCGGTACGGGGAGCGCACAATCAGAACATAGCCTTGATTGTTACTGATAAGCCATACGATGCTTATCAGCAGCAAACACATCAATAGCCACCATAGTAGTTTGCGCGTCATGTTGCGTTAGTCACTTTTATCAAGACTTAGTTTGTAACGATTGACGGCGGCTAAACTTTCTGTGAGTTGTGGCAATTCTATACCGATGTTGTTTGCCGATAATTTTTTAAGCAGGCCGAATGCTTTGATAGCATTGGGATGTTTGGTATCAAAATATTGGTTTAACCAGTCATGTACTGTTTTGAGATCTGTACTGTAAGTGGCTTCATCGTGTTGTAACAAGGCGATGCGGGCGGTAAGTAAGCGAAGTTTTAGATTTTCTCGCAAATAAAAAGCATGGTCGGCCGAGAGTAGCGGCGGTTCTGGGTGGTCTATGCGCTCTATCGTAACTAGGTTTTTAATGTCGCTCCAGATTGAAATGCCAAATTTTTGCAAAGTATTCTGGTAGGTATTTTTTGATGTATTCCGTTGTACAGCATTAGCATTAAGTGTGGGCTGACGTTCACTAATCAGTGGTAGTGTTGCGCATAACTCTGCAACTTGGTCTAACTGCGCACTCATGCCCATGGTGTCAATCTGAGGCTGCTTGCGCAGGTTTTCAATGTCAGCATTTAACGTCTCTCGTAACTGTATAGCGCGAGGTAGATTGAGTGGCTCCAGGCGCTTGTCTGCTGCTTGAAGTGCCAGTAGCGCCGATTTTACATTGCCAGCAAGTTGAAGTTGTTGCGTGGCAATGGTTAAAAACTGTTCCACTTCGGCTACCGCAGTTGCCTCGCGATTTTCTGCCAATTGGTCATAGAGTGTTTGCAATACTTCTTGTTGATCGCGTGACTCATCTAACTTCTGCTGCAAGATTGCTGTCCGCGTATTGGCTTCAGTACTTTGTTCGTTAGCTTGTTTGGCGAGAGCAAGGCTTTGCTGGTTAAGTGCTTGGTAAGTTTCTAGTTTTTGGCTCAGTGATTTTTCAATTTCGTTAAAATGCCGACGTGTATTGAGCCATTGCCATGCAAGCGCAAAAAATGCAATAACCACTAGCATTAAAGCGGTTTTTGCTAGTAGTGATGGCTTACGTTCGTAAGTTTCTTGCATGTTTTGGGTTAGTTCATTAGTCATGATTTAGGTGTGACGGATAATGCCTGTTGCAGGCAGGCGAGCATGGCGTCATCGCCGGGAGCCTCAGCAACGGATGCATGTAGCCCCGCCGCCGCCGCCTCTTCGGCGATACGGGCATGGTTCACGCAGATTTTGATGTTGCGTATCCAATCATCGGTGCCGTTATTGGTCATCTGCAATAAGTGTCGCATGGCTTCAGAACTGGTAACGACTATCGCATGGCATTGGTTGTCACGCCATAAATTTTCTATAACTGCACAATTGCTTTGCGGGTTAATGCGCCGATAACTTTCGGCAAAAGTTACTTGTGCGCCACGCGCTTTCAGAGTGTCAGCCAAAACTTCCCGTCCACCTACGCCTCGAAAAATGATGATATTGGCATTGGCGACACTTTGCATTTCACCTAATGCCAATAATGTTTCGCTATCAAAGCGTGTATGTGGAATCAGTACATCATGTACGCCATACAGCCCTAACTCTTTAGCTGTTTGATGACCAATGGCAGCAAATTTCAGGTTTCCAGGTAGTGTGTTGTAACGCTTGATGACTCGCGGCATTGCATTATCTACGGCATTAGTGCTGATGAATACTGCCCAGTCAGCATGTTCAAGGCTATCAAGCGTTTGTTCAAACTCACTGTAATCAGACAATGGCACAATGGCAATCAGCGGGAATGAAATGGCCTTGCCGCCTTGTTGCTCAATAGTAGCGTTTAAGCGACGTGCTTGGTCGACAGGGCGTGTGACGGCAATGCCAAAGCTTTGTAGTGAATTAGGCATGATCCAGTAAAGCTAAAATCTTGTCTGCACCTTTAGCTAGTAACTGATTTGCCAAGGCTTTGCCCAAGGCATCAGCTTGGGTTCTGCTGCCGCTAGTGGTTTCAACCAGCATCTGTTTGCCATCCACACTGGCAACAAAGCCTTTGATGCGGATTTGATCGGCTTCACACACCGCATAAGCGCCGAGTGGCACGGTGCAGCTGCCTGCCAAGGCGCGGCTCATGGCACGTTCAGCTTCTACGCAGGCTTGTGTGTCAGCATGGTTAAGAGGTGCTAATACGCTTAGCAAGTCTGGGCGGTTGGCACAAATTTCAATGCCCAATGCGCCTTGCCCTACGGCTGGAATGCTTAGTTCTGGTGAAATCACACTGCGAATGCGTTCACTCAGACCCAGACGAATCAAACCAGCAGCGGCGAGAATAATGGCGGCGTACTGACCTTCATCTAACTTACGGAGCCGTGTTTGCAAGTTGCCGCGTAAAGATTCAATTTTCAGATGCGGCAAGCGTGCTTGCAATTGGCTTTGGCGGCGTAGGCTGGAGGTGCCGACTATGCTGCCTGCAGGTAAGTCTTCCAATGAGGCAAAGTCATTAGAAACAAAGGCATCACGAGGATCTTCACGCTCGCCGGTAGCTGCCAGCATAAAGCCTTCTGGCAGGTTCATTGGTACGTCCTTCATACTGTGTACGGCTAAATCTGCACGGCCATCAGCCAAGGCTGTTTCCAGTTCTTTTACGAATAAACCTTTACCACCTACTTTTGCCAAAGGCGTATCTAGAATTTGATCGCCCGTGGTAGTCATGCCCAATATTTCTACAGTAGTGGTAGGGTAAAGTGCTTGCAAGCGGCTTTGAATATGTAGTGCCTGCCACATGGCTAACGGGCTTTCGCGTGAAGCGATGACCAGTTTATTCGGTGCAGTGGTGGCTGAGTTGGATAGGTTATTCATGAGCGGTATGTGGTTAATATGAGCGGTTCGATAATGATGGTTATTCTAACACAGGCTGAGATTCAGTCTTTAACCACCTCGGATAAGGTACTGCTGACGACGGCTGACAGCAACGGTTTCTGGGATGTCTTTAAGTAAGGCAACCCAGTGTTTTTCGTTGCCGTTTTTGTCGTTTGGCACGTTGTCATTTTGCGTGATGTAATTCTGTGCATCTGAATCATTATTATTTTCGTTGTTGCGTTTTTCATAACCCAAAATATAAGCCTGTGCGACGAGGCAATTGCGATGCAGTCGTATGAAAGTGTTGCCGAACTCCTGCTCCAGATGCGTCAGAGATTCTTCCAGCAGATATTCGCGTTCGGCGGTACGTACGGTAATGTACTTAAGTTCGGCACGCAAATAAATTACGTCTGAAACGGGCACGATTAAAATACGCCCACGCTCGGCAATGCTTAAATGAGTTCTTTGTGGGTGCAGCGGTGCGAGCGCTTCAAGTTGGCTAGGCAGTAAGGTGCGTGCCTTATTAATTGCGGTTTGCAGGCGCTCAAAGCGAATGGGCTTAAGTAGATAATCAATAGCACTAATGTCAAACGCTTGCATAGCATAGCTATCAAAGGCCGTGGTGAAGATGACAGCAGGTGGCTTGGTCATTTTTTGTAAATGTTGTGCTGCCTCAATACCGTCCATGACCGGCATGCGAATGTCAAGTAATACAATGTCTGGCTGATGATTATTAGCTAAGCCCAGGGCTTCTTCTCCATTTTTTGCTTCTGCAACAATGTTGATGTGACTGATGTCCGTTAGTAGCTCACGTAGTCGATTGCGTGCGGGTGCTTCGTCGTCTGCAATCAAAACTTTCAGGGTCGTGTTTGTCATTTTGCGGTGTATGGCAAGGTAATATGTACTTGATATTCGCCGTTGGCCTGTTTGGTTTTTAATGAAGCTTCAAGGTCGAAGTGTAATGTTAGCCGTTCTTTAATATTTTTGAGCGCCATTTTGTTGCCATTCTGATGATTGCCATGTGCAGTGTAGGGGTTGGTTAATACCAAATGCACTTCACTAGACTTAGTGTAGATTTGAATCGTAATCGTGCCATTGGTCGCGAGCGGTTCAATGCCGTGATAGACCGCATTTTCAATGAGAGGCTGCAGTATCAAGGGTGGAATGAGTGTATCCGGCGGCACGTCGTCAATTTGCCATTTGACTATCAGGCGTTCGTCCAGACGTAGTTTTTCCAGAGATAAATATTGGCGGCATAAAGCTATTTCTTGTGCTAGTGGTACCAAGTCACGGTTGTCGGCCATCAGTACACGAAATAAATCAGCCATGTCTTCGAGTGCCGTTTCGGCTTGTTTAGGCTGGCTGCGAATTAGTGACAAAACGGCATTGAGGCTATTAAACAAAAAGTGCGGGCGAATACGCGCCTGTAGGGCTTGTAATCTGGCCTCGATCAGGGCCGGTGAATATGCACGATGGTGCAAATAAAAGTAATACAAAGTAATGGCGGTCAGGATAAACGCAAAGAACAGCACTCGGGTGAGTGAGGCTGATTCGTTAAAGATTAATGACTGTGTTATCAGACTGTGGATGCTGACACAGGTAGCTAATACAATAACCATAATTGCCAGCAAACCATGCCAATAGCGTAGTTTAATCAATAATGGATAGCTGATATATAGAGTGGCTAGACTGAATAACAGTATGGGTTGAGCTGTCACCGAGATAGACGTGATTTGTGCGATAAACCCTTGCAGACTGTGGCTTAGTACCATTGAGGTCAAGATCAGCATGGCGTTAATCATTATCAATATGCGTAAATTAACGCCCAGATTACGGATGTTGGGTAATCGGTTAGCGTTTCGCATAGGTATTGTTTGAGCTTGAATGCATCATAAATGGATGGGTTTTGTTATACTAAGCCCTAAATATTTTTCTAAAAATAGCACAAAATCAAAGACAACGGTTAAAACGAAACGGATAAAGTGAACGTGACGCATAAAGAAAGCCCATTGCACAAAGAAAGTGCCCTCAATAAAAAAGACACGAGCTGGTCAGGCCGATTTAATGAGCCTGTGGCCGAGTTGGTGAAAAAATACACGGCGTCGGTCGGTTTTGACCAACGTTTGGCGGTATTTGATATTCAAGGCTCGATTGCGCATTCGCAAATGCTGGGCGCACAAAAAATTATCAGTCTTGATGATGTTAAAGCGATTGAAGCAGGCCTAGCTGAAATTCTGCAAGAGATTGAAGCAGGTCAATTTGAGTGGCTGCTGGATTTAGAAGACGTGCATCTGAATATTGAGAAGCGTCTGACTGATAAAATTGGTGATGCCGGTAAGCGCCTGCACACAGGACGTAGTCGTAATGACCAAGTGGCGACTGATGTGCGCTTGTGGCTACGTGCGACTACCGATCAAGTCTCCGCAGGTTTGACTAAGTTGCAGTTAAGCTTGCTGGATTTGGCTGAAACCCATTTTGATACCGTGATGCCGGGCTTTACGCATTTGCAAGTGGCGCAACCGGTGACTTTCGGTCATCACTTAATGGCGTATGTGGAAATGCTCAAGCGCGATGTAGCGCGCTTTGTTGATTGCAGAAAACGTATCAATCGCTTGCCGCTAGGCGCGGCTGCATTGGCAGGTACAAGCTACCCAATCGACCGTGAAATGGTCGCAAAAACACTGGGTTTTGATGGCGTGTGTGAGAATTCACTGGATGCGGTATCTGACCGTGATTTTGCCATTGAATTTACCTTTGCGGCATCGCTAGTGATGACGCACCTGTCACGCTTGTCTGAAGAACTGATTTTGTGGAGCTCACCAAGATTCGCGTTCATTGATATTGCCGACCGCTTCTGTACCGGCTCATCTATCATGCCTCAGAAAAAGAACCCAGATGTGCCAGAGTTGGTGCGTGGTAAAACGGGTCGTGTGTACGGTCACTTAACAGCATTGTTGACCCTGATGAAAGGTCAGCCGCTCGCTTATAATAAAGATAATCAAGAAGACAAAGAACCTTTGTTTGATACAGCAGATACTTTGCTGGTAACGCTGGAAATTTATGCCGACATGATGCGTGGCATTACCGTCAATAAAGAAAACATGCGTCAAGCTGCAAGTGAAGGTTTTGCGACAGCTACCGATTTGGCTGATTACTTGGCTAAAAAAGGTATGCCGTTCAGAGATGCGCATGAAGTAGTGGCGCTGGCTGTACGTTATGCCGTTGATAAGAATGTCGAGTTAAGTGACTTGCCTCTGGCTACGTTGCAACAGTTTGTACCTGAGATTAGTGATGATGTTTATGCAGTGCTGACGCTGGAAGGCTCACTTAATAGCCGTAACCACATCGGCGGTACAGCCCCAGCGCAAGTGCAAGCGGCGATAGCGCGTGTTAGAACTGCAATGAAATAAGCGAGATATTTTAAGGGTGGACAATAAGTTGCCTACCCTTAAATCTATGCGTTTTGACTTAAAGACACATCGCAGAAAACAGCCAAACATCGCAGTAAGTACTGGGCCAGTAGATTTCTATACACTCAGCTTTTATCCTATTCAAACCAAAAATATTTCCAGCAATTCATTCAAAAAACGTTGTCCTAATAACGTAGGTTGCATCCTGCCGTCGGCAATGGTCAGCAAGCCTTTGCTTTGCGCTTTTTTAATGGCGGTTTCAAGCGTGTTGATACTCAAGCCAGTGCGTTGTTTAAACAAGGCGATTGGCACGCCTTCAATCAGGCGTAGTGCGTTCATCATGAACTCAAAGCTCAGATCATCTTGCTCAATCACCCACTCACGCTCTATGGCTTTGTCTTGCATGGCCTGTTCCATATAGGCCTTGGGGTGCTTGGCGCGGGTTTCGCGAGTGATTTTGTCGTGGTAACTCAGCTTGCTGTGCGCGCCGGCACCGATGCCTAGATAATCGCCAAACTGCCAGTAATTGAGATTGTGTCTGGCTTGTTTGCCTTTTTTGGCAAAGGCCGACGTTTCGTAGTGCTCGTAGCCGTTTTGAGTCAGTAATGCTTCGATTTCGATTTGCATTTCAGCGCTGGTGTCATCGTCTGGCAGGCTGGGCGGTGTGTGATGGAATGGTGTATTTGGCTCTAGCGTTAAATGGTAAAAAGATAGGTGCGAGGGGTTTAATGCTATCGCTGTTTGCGCATCCTTGAGAGCATCTTGCAGGCTTTGGTTAGGTAGGCCGTACATGATGTCTAAATTTACTTGCTCAAAAGTATTGAGTGCCAGTTTCGCGGCATCAAAAGCTTGCTGGCTGTCGTGGATACGCCCAATAGCCTGCAAGTAATCACTATTGAAGCTTTGAATGCCTAGTGACAGCCGATTGACGCCTGCTGCTTTGTAGCCTGCAAAATGCGCTGCATCTACTGTGCCGGGGTTGGCTTCCAGTGTGATTTCTGCGTCAAATTCCAACGGGGTAAGCATGCGGACATGGCTCAAAATTCGGTCTATGGCGGTGGCTGAGAATAAGCTAGGCGTGCCCCCGCCAAAAAATATGCTTCTGATTTTGCGACCCCATACTTTGGGCGTGGCAAGCTCCAAGTCTGCAATCAGTGCATCTATATAGGCTGCTTCAGGAATCTCACCGTTTTGGTTGCGATTTTCATGCGAGTTGAAGTCGCAGTACGGGCATTTTCGAACACACCACGGAATATGGATGTACAAAGACAGTGGCGGTGGATTGGTGAGGCCCGATACTGTAGCTTCTCCGGCTAGTGGTGCGACGGTGTTGATAGGCTTGGCGCTAAATGCTGACTCAGCCTTGATTTCGATGATTTTTTTGATACGTCATTACCTTTTGTACGGATTCATGAGTGAGTCTACCAGTTGATGCAAGGCCTCGCGCATTTGCTGTTCTGACACTTCCATTAGCAAGCCGTCCTCTAGCGCATCTTGGGCAATTTGTTTGATTTCATCAAAGTTCTCGGTCATTACTTTGACTTTCTCTGTGCATGACACGACACTTTGGTCGTCACGCACCCATTTTGGCCATTGGCTACTCATGGCTTAACCTTTCCAACTTTTGTAGTAATTTGGCCATAGCATGGCCGCGGTGGCTGATACGGCTTTTGATTTCCAGCGGCAACTCGGCAACCGTTTTTTCAGTTTTTGCATCCAAAAACAATGGGTCGTAACCAAAGCCGTCATTGCCACGATATTCAGTGAGAATCTCGCCTATCCATTGGCCTTCTGCAATGATCGGTTCTGGGTCATGCTCATGACGTACCAGCACCATCACGCAGTAAAAATGCGCATGACGATTTTTTTCATTTGCCATGACTTTTAACAGCTTCTGGTTGTTATTTTTGTCCTGATTTTCTTTTGAAAGGCCTGGCTCGCCAGCATACCTCGCGGAGAGTACGCCTGGCGCGCCTTGCAGAGCATCAACGCATAAACCAGAATCATCCGCCAGAGCAGGTAAGCCAGTATGTTTGCTGGCATGGCGAGCTTTGGCGAGGGCGTTCTCAACAAAGGTGTAGAACGGTTCTTCGCACTCTGGTACGTTTAATTCTGACTGTGGAATCACTTCAATTTGCAACGGCTCCAGAATGTGCTGAATCTCACGCAGCTTGCCTTTATTGCCGGTGGCGATGACGAGTTTGCTAAACACGGAGTGCCTCTTGTTGTTTGATGATGAGTTGACTGATGCCATGTGCAGCAAGGTCGAGCATGGCATTCATTGCATTGCGATCAAATGGCTCGCCTTCTGCTGTGCCTTGTACTTCTACAAAACCACCGTCAGCTGTGATGACTACGTTCATGTCGGTATCACAGTCAGAATCTTCAATGTAGTCTAAATCCAGCACAGGTTGGCCTTTGTAAACGCCGACTGAAATTGCAGCCACGGCTTGTTTAAGTGGGCTCTCCAGCAACTTACCACTAGTTAAGAGTTTGGTAATGGCATCATGTAATGCCACATAAGCGCCAGTAATACTGGCTGTGCGCGTGCCACCATCGGCTTGAATCACGTCGCAGTCAATTTGAATGCTGCGCTCGCCGAGTTTTTCTAAATCAATAATGGCGCGTAATGAGCGGCCAATCAAACGTTGGATTTCCTGTGTGCGGCCAGATTGTTTGCCACGAGCTGCTTCCCTATCCATGCGGCTACCAGTCGAGCGTGGCAGCATGCCATATTCTGCGGTGACCCAGCCTTGGCCTTTGCCTTTTAAAAAGCCCGGTACTTTTTCTTCCACACTGGCGGTGCATAGCACATGTGTATCACCGAACTTTACT
>DAIDAH010000102.1 GCA_027310735.1 Methylotenera sp.
CATTCTCGGGGAATGCAACCTCTATTTTCAATATCTTTTTACCAATAGACTTTTGCCAACAAACCGCCACTGGAATTGTTGTCACTAAGCGCCAATCGTGCCCCATGCAATTCAGCAATACGGCGCACGATTGATAAACCCAATCCACTACCCTCTTCACCGCTACCTGCAATGCGGTAAAAACGCTGCTGCACTTGATCGCGCTCGGATTCAGGAATACCAGGACCAGAGTCACGCACTTCCAACGCAATACCATCTATTGTATTAATGCCAACTGACACGCGCCCACCTACAGGCGTGTAGCGGATTGCATTATCTATCAAGTTGCGTAACAGCAATCCAAGCTGAACCTCATCGCCTAGTACGCTACGTTCGGCATTACTGCCTTGCTTTTCTTCAAGCACCATCTCAATTTGTTTTGCATGCGCCAGAGGCGCTATATCTACCATTACATTTGTAGCCAAGGCGCGTAAATCAACCTGACGGTAACCAGCAACTGCAGCTTCCGGATCAACTCTAGCTAACGTAAGCAATTGCTCTACCAGCCTTGTCGCTCTATCGGTACCCCGCAATACATTTTCTAAAGCATTCTTTCGCTCTGTTTCGTCTGTGGATCTCAAGGCCACTTGCGCTTGTATCTTAAGTGCCGCTAGCGGAGTACGCAGCTCATGTGCGGCATCAGCCGTGAAACGCCTTTCGCTTTCAAAAGCTTGTTGGAGTCGCGCAAATAATTCATTCAATGCAAGCGTCAAAGGTGCAACCTCCTCAGGTACACCGGCCATGGCAACAGGCTCCAGACGATTAGCTGTGCGCCGCCTTACTTCTTGCTTAAGTTTACTTAATGGTCGTAAACCTGCCCCGACTCCGAGCCAAATTAATAATGCCAGCACAGGCAAAGCGATAAACGTCGGCAGCAGTAGCTTGAGCGTAATATGGCGCGCCAAATGCTCTCTGCCAGCCATTGGCTCAGCTACCTGTATCATAAACTCGTGCTGTGCATCCCATCTGACCAGCGCGCGCCAAGCTTCATTATTCACTTTTATTTCGCTGTAACCTGGCTTTGCCTCTGTCAGCGCGACTACTGGTGCAGCTATAGACCTCAACAGCAGATTATTGTTATTCCAGACCTGAAATGCGAGCTTTTGCTCGTACTCATGTGAGACGGCAACTTGATCATCGCCGCGTTCAATTTGCTCATGCAGTTCGTGAGTGGCTGTTCCCAGCAGCACTTGCGCAGACTCAGCAAGTTGCGCATCAAATAACTCATCGATCTCATGACGCGCTTCACTATATGTAAACCATGCAGAAACGACCCATGCAATACCAAGCCCGATAGACAAGAGCACAACCAAACGCAGACGAAGTGAATTCATGATGCAGAAACATCCTTATCAATGACATAACCTACGCCACGCAAGGTGCGTATGAGGTCTGCCCCTAATTTCTTACGTAAATGATGTACATGCACTTCAACGGAGTTACTCTCAACCTCTTCACCCCAGCCATAAAGACGCTGTTCAAGCTGCTCTCGAGACTGAACGCGATCTACATGCAACAATAATTCATGTAGTAGGGTAAATTCACGCGCAGAGAGTTCGACCATTTTTCCGCTCTTCCGTACTTGATGCGTGACGGGGTCTAGCGCAATATCACCGTGCAACAATAAAGGGGTTGTTTGTCCGGCGCTACGCCGCAGCAAGGCATGCAGTCGCGCAATAAGCTCGTCCAAATCAAAAGGCTTCACTAGATAATCATCCGCTCCGGCATTCAAGCCTGCCACACGGTCAGACACCTTATCGCGTGCCGTCAGAATCAACACGGGTAATGCCGATGCTCGCCCCCTAAGCCACTTGAGCAACTCGGTACCACTCAACTTGGGCAAACCCAGGTCTAACACTATCACGGCATACTCTTCTGTTTCCAGTGCCAGCTTCCCCGCTTGACCATCTTGCGCCCAGTCGACAGCAAACCCCGCCTGCTTTAAGCCAGCGCGGATACCATCGCCCAGCAGGGCATCGTCTTCCACCAAAAGAACTCTCATACGTGCACCTCTAGATTGATTTCATGAGCGCTTTGCTACGCTGCACGGGACTTACAACCTCACTGTACAAGCATGCACTATCTCGGCTGTTGCGCTCCTCTCGCCTTGCAATGCATCCCATAACATCAATTTAGAGACGCACATAGCAATATTAACGCGGAATCCTAACCTGTGACTCAGAAAAATCGCCTTTCTCTGCACCGCGATGGCAAGCGATACAATTAGCCGAACTACCTACACTTTTACGCTTAAAAGTTGAAGCAGATATTTCATCATGTTTACTTATAAAGTACCGTGTTTCGCTCACACGCAACGGCGTAGAATTGGTAGGTATCGACTGATTAATACGGCTAGAACGGCGATTCGCCGACTTATCCGCACTATTCAATACCAGAAAGCTTGTAATCTCATCGCGAGTTGCGGCATCTAGTCCTGCGCTCTCACCAAAGTGCTTATCTAGCCCAGCCATTACAGCTTTCCAAGACCTTTCCGGCAATAAGCCAGGATGATAGAGCATGTGACAACCACTGCACTCTGCCTTCCATTTAGCATTCATAACAGGCGGCATCTGGCTACTTCTGCCCTCGCTACCTTCACCAATTCCACCACTAGCCAGCAAAGCACTTGTCGAGGTAATACTGGTAATTAACACTAAAAACTGTAGCCATTTTTTCATCACATTCTCCTTATTTCATTTTGCATTAGCATCAACTAAATATTGGCATTAATGCACATTGAAGTTATTTCACACTCAGCATAAATTGTATGTAATCGCCTTTTTCCTTGGCAGTACAGGCGCGTTCCAGCACATCTTTACAGTTACGCCCAAACCATTTTTCAACTTTGGCTGGGTCTGTAAATCGTTTTGCATTCACAATCGGCGCCATAGGCTCAATCACTTTATTTGCCCTTGTCTTGCCTTGATTGCGAGGATCGGAAGTATGACAAGTTGCACAACTCACTTGCTTACCATTACTGTGCGCACGTTCGGTGCGAAAGAAACTAGCCCCTGCATCTGCTGAAAATCCAGTAAAAGCTGCATTTTCCTGCTTGGCCTGCACCTCATATTGTTTGAGCAACTCCTGCGGAGTGGCAGCAAAAGCATTCACACTGAACAATATTCCTAACAAAATATAAATATTACGCATGATCTTCATCCTTTATTTGTTCAACCTCATATTGGTAACCAGTCACCATCGCCTGCGCGAGTGGCGTTTTGTCTTTGTGTTCAGGCCAGATCAACGCGGCAATATGCACCACAACAAAACCCATTAAAAAGTAATAAATAATTTCATGCGGCTCTTCGAATGTATCCTTCAACCAAGCCACATCGCCTAACCAAACATCAAACGGCCCCATGCTATGCTCTACCGCCGCAAGTCCTAGCCCAGTAACAGCCATCACAGCAAGCAATGTATAAACGGCTAAATAGACACCACTAGCCAAGGTGTTATGACCAAACCGCGGTTTGGCTTGTAAATCAAAATGGCGAATTGCATTCCACCAAACTAGCGGATGCCACATGTCAGAAAATATTGCGTGGCGTGGGCCGACTATCCCCCAGGCCAGTCGTGACACAATGCCAACCACTAGCGCGTAACCTAGATAAATATGCAATTGCCACAAAGTATCTTCGCCTACGCCTTTTTCAAACAGTTCAGATAACCAGATCGTCGCCATCAAAAACAAAATCACCAAGCCATTCCACATGTGAATCAAGCGTAGAACCGGGTCATACACTTTTTGCCTGCGATAACTAAGTGTTTCCATGATTTTTCTCCTTCTGTAAGCACTTGAGGCACACAATAGATTAAGATTCTTAACGTAACCTTAAAGAAATTCAGTGGCATAAAGTATTGGACGATTATTTTTGCTACAACCTATTTTCATAAGGTTAGAATCTATTCAGACCTGTCATTGATCTAACTTTGTGAAGCGATCAAATCATGTATAGAAACGAAAAATGTCTGACCAGCGAGGGCATGGATATCCTTTTATGGGCGGCACAGAATGGCGCCTTTTTATCCAGCCCTGAACATAAAGAGTTTGAAACCATCTGCCAGCTAGTTGCGTCTGGTCACCTGTTTTATGGTCAAGCCATGAACAATCTCGACTCAGGCACCGCCTACTACAGCATCACCAAAAAAGGCTTTGCCGTATTACAGTGCAATTTCTTGTGGAACGTATATGATGAAACAAATGCCCACCAGCACGTAATTGAGCACATCAACGAGTGTAGGCTAGATTGCCATCAATCCTGCTTACAGGAGAAAAAGGCGGGTACTAGCGAACAAATTAAAATCACTAACGAAGAGACAAGTGAAAACAATTCAATAACTAAAGTTTGATTATTATCAACCCGTCAAGAAAGGTCTTCATCATGAACAATACCCAAGCCCCACAAGATAATAATGATGCAGTAGGTCAGGCCTACGAATCATCACTGGAAAATGCCCTGCAGGAATCGAAGCAATATAGTAAAAGTCTGCATACAACGATTGCAGATATTAAAGATGACCCGAAAACCCTAGCTCAACTTGGTGCAGATGAGGTTGCAAAACTAAAGCAATCCATACAGCGAGATCTATTTGATGCCGCCTATCACTTAAGTGAAAGTGGGCAAGAGCTTAAGGACTGGTTGGGATTTGATCTTATGCTCATCAAAAATGAGTTATGGCAAAAATTTACTGAAGCCACTGATAAAACCACGCTGGAGTTGATTAAACTTAAACATATCGCGGCCAATGCGGAATATCACACGGGAGAGATTATAGGTTTAGGTACGCTCACTTGCGATGCATGCGGCGCGGCCTTGCACTTTCACAAGCCAGGACATATTCCACCTTGCGGCAAGTGTCATGGCACACATTTCCACCGATTAAACAAACCGTTCTAAGTCTTTTAATCGCAAGATTGTTTGTGAAGGTTTCACCAATAAAAGACTACCAGTAAATGCTTAAAGTTTAAGAGGTACTCAACAACATGAAATTTAAAGACTACTATGAAATTCTAGGTGTTGCTCGCACGGCTTCTAATGATGAGATCAAAAAAGCATACCGTAAGCTCGCACACCAATATCATCCCGATATCAGCAAGGATCCTGCCGGAGAAGAAAAATTCAAGGAAGTTGGTGAGGCTTATGCCACGTTAAAAGACACCGAGAAACGCGCCGCCTATGATGAATTAGGGCGCCATCCTACCGGGCAAGAGTTCCGTCCACCGCCAAACTGGGCTGGCCAACATGGCGCTGCCGGCACTTCACAGGAATACTCATTTGATGACATTGATCTCTCGGATCTATTTGCAAGTTTTGCCAGCGGCAAACGGCATGCACAAAATCAGCGTGCCACCATGCCGATTCCTGGGCAGGATTATGAGTTGGCGACGCAAATCTCACTTGAAGATGCCGCACACGGCACCACTGTTGATCTCAATTTCACAGTAGCAGAGCATGATCAACATGGTCAACTAAAGCGTGTGCCGCATACATTTAAAGCGCGCATTCCAAAGGGGGTCACCAATGGCCAGAAGATGTTACTACGAGGCAAAGGTGGCAAAGGCTTTCATGGAGGCGCCAATGGCAATCTCTACCTGAATATCGGCTTTATCCCGCACCGTTTATTCCGCGTCATTGATCACGATCTTTTTATTGACCTGCCGCTCGCCCCTTGGGAAGCAGCACTGGGCGCGACTGTCAAAGTACCTACCTTAGATGGTGCGGTGAACCTCAAAGTACCTGCTGGCACAAGTAGCGGCCAAAAACTGCGCGTCAGCAAACGCGGCATGCCAAAACACAATCAAGAACACGGAGACTTATTTGCCGTGATACAAATTGTAGTGCCCGCCAAACTCAGCGATCAGGAACGCGAGCTGCTTAAAACATTGGCCGAAAGCTCAACTTTTAATCCACGCGCGCATTTCGAATAGGAGAGACGCCATGAATATTAATGAAACTGAATTGATATGGCTGGATGAGCAACATGAAATTTCACTGGCTGAGCTCATTGCGTTATCCGGGCTTACCGAAGCAGAGGTACGCCAGTTGGTAGAAAGTGGCGCTCTCACGCCGACTGCCACAGACAAGCCAAATGCAGGCACTTGGAGCTTCAGCAGTCATTGCATCGTATCCATACGTAAGCTGTCACGACTCAAGCATGATTTTGAGCTGGAACAAAATGCATTAGGCTTGATGCTGATATTTCTGGAGCGGATTAGAACGCTGGAGTATCAATTACGCGATTTAGAGCATGCTGCAACTAAAAGTCATGTTTAAATAAACTCAAAAGTAACTTACAAAGGTTGATGCCAAAATGGCATCAACCTTTTTTATTGAGTATCGCCTGCAAGCGCTTATCGTAATGCAGCTTTTCAGCGGTAGCGATAACGATATGCGCCTGTTCAGGGGTAAGCATAGGAAAGTAATCCACCAACATTCTCGCCATACCGAATGCTGATACTGTTTGAAGCTTGGCATTACTCGCAACGATGGGCGCAAGTATCTCACAAGCATCAACAAACACCTGACGTATCTCAGGGTGCTGTCTGCGTTCTGGTGTGGTAACTAGACTGTTATTCATGATGTAAAACCAGTGCTTAATGTAAAGGATTGAATGTCAGGCACAGGCGATGAATCATCGCCTCTTCGTCAGCGGGAATAACCAAAATCGGCTTGCTTCCGTGATGCTCAATTCTAATAGAGTTTGTCTTGTTGGTCGATACGTCCAGCACAAAACCCAGAAAATCCAGTGGCGTACAGATTTGTTCCCTAATTACTGCCGCATGCTCACCAATACCGCCAGTAAATACCAATGCATCCACGCCACCCGCTTTTGCCGCCAGGCTGCCAATCGTAGCCCGTACTTGGCGGCTGAAATAATCAACCGCAAATTTGGCCTGCGGACTATCGCTAGCAAGTAAATCACTCATTTCACTACTGATTCCGTTAGACAATGCCAGCAAACCCATGTGGTGGTAGACCATGTCACTCAATTCATCAACCGTATAGCGCTTAGCCAGCTCCAGCATCACGCCAGGATCCATATCTCCACTACGTGTTCCCATGGTGATGCCACCGGCTGGCGTGTAACCCATGGTGGTATCCATAGATTTTAAATCTTCCAGCAAGCACAAACTTGCCCCACTACCCAGATGCGCGATAATCACCTTGCCATGCGCAACATCACCTAGCTCAGCTTCAAGCCGAGATGCCACATAGGCATAGTTCAAGCCATGAAAGCCAAAGCGACGCAAACCAAGTGCTTGTGAAATCGGTAACCGTTTAGCTAATTCAGGCATCGTTGTGTGGAATGCGGTATCAAAACAGGCTATTTGCGGCACGGCAAAGTGCTGCCTACATAAATCCAGCCCCATCAGATTTCCCGGCAAATGCAATGGTGCCAGATCAATCACGCTATCCAGCCGTGCGCGTTCTGTAGCATCAACCAAGCGCGCTGCGTCTACAATTTCGCCACCATGCACAAAGCGGTGCCCAACGATATCAGGCGCATGCCCAGACAAGTCGTGCATCAATAGATCAAACGCACTTTTATGATCGCGCAGATGTTCATAGCGAAAATCCTGTCGCGTGCCATCTGCGGCAAACAAACTCACCTTGAGCGACGATGAGCCGCTATTAATCGTCAGTACGGTTGGCTTCAATTGAGACTGCAATTAAATAGAAAGTGAGTAATGATAAATTAATAAGGCCATGTCCAGCCATCCGCTTCAGGCAGGTCTACCCCGTTCTCATACGCATAATTACGACACTCAATCTGCCTATCCATCATCGTCTGCTTCACATGTGCACCAGCCACTTGTAGTGCAGGGATGCGGTCAATCACATCGATCACCAGACTGAATCGGTCGATTTGGTTTTGTATTGCCAGCTCTAGCGGTGTATTGATACTGCCTTTTTCCTTGTAGCCACGCACATGGAAATTTTCATGGTTATTGCGACGATAAGCGAGCCTGTGGATGAGTGATGGATAACCATGGAAATTAAATATCACAGGCTTGTTCAGCGTAAACATGCTGTCAAAATCACGATCTGTCAGGCCATGCGGGTGCTCGATTGATGGCGTGAGTTTGTATAAATCGACCACATTAATAAAGCGGATTTTCAAATCAGGGAAGTTTTCACGTAGCATTACCACTGCCGCTAACGCTTCTTTCGTTGGAATGTCGCCTGCGCTTGCCATCACCACATCCGGTTCTACGCCTTGGTCGTTACTTGCCCAGTCCCAAATACCGATGCCTTTGGTGCAATGTTTAATAGCGGCATCTATGTCTAAATATTGCAGATGCTTTTGTTTATCGCACACAATCACATTGATGTAATCCGTGCTCTTCAAACAATGGTTCGCTACTGACAACAAGCAATTCACATCAGGCGGCATATAAATACGCGTGACTTTCGGGCTCTTATTGACCACCAAATCCAGAAAACCGGGATCTTGATGAGTAAAGCCGTTATGATCCTGCCGCCACACGGTTGAGGTAATGAGCAAGTTAAGCGAAGACACAGGTGCGCGCCATTGCACATCCTGACACATCGCCAGCCACTTGGCATGCTGATTGAACATGGAGTCAATCACATGCACAAACGCTTCATAAGTAGAAAAGAAACCATGCCTGCCACTAAGTAAGTAACCTTCAAGCCAGCCTTCCAGCGTATGCTCAGACAGCATTTCCATTACGCGACCGTCTGGCGACAGCTCACCGCCATCTGCATCTTCTGGCAGATAACCTGCCAGCCAGGTTTTTTTGCTCGCTTCATACACGTTGTCTAGTTTGTTAGAGCTATTCTCATCCGGACCAAACACACGGAAGTTATGCATATTGTCACGCATGATATCGCGTAGAAATTTACCTAACGGACGGGTATTTTCAGCAGTAACCGTACCAGGCTTAACCACAGCAACCGCGTAATCCTTGCAGTCAGGCATAACCAAGGCTTTACGCAATAGGCCACCGTTGGCATGCGGATTAGCACTCATGCGTCGTGTGCCTTTAGGCGCCAATGCTTTTAATTCTGGCAACAGTGTGCCTTGCGCATCAAACAACTCAGATACTTTGTAACTTTGTAACCATTTTTCCAGAATAGCAAAATGCTCCGGTGTTTTCACATCACCCAGCGGCACCTGATGCGCACGCCAAAAACCTTCTACATGCTTACCATCCACTTCTTTCGGACCAGTCCAGCCTTTAGGTGAACGCAATACAATCATCGGCCAGCGCGGGCGTGTAGCCTTACCGCTACTGCGCGCTTCTTCTTGCACACGACGAATTTCCAGCACACATTGCTCCATCGTCGATGCCATCGCCTGATGCATGGTTTCTGGGTCGTTGCCTTCTACAAAGTAAGGTGTCCAGCCATAGCCCTTGAACAGACATTCCAGCTCCTCGTGCGAAATGCGCGACAGTATGGTCGGGTTGTTAATCTTGTAACCATTGAGGTGCAAAATAGGCAGCACTGCGCCATCGCGAATCGGGTTAAGAAATTTATTCGAATGCCATGAGGTTGCCAGTGGTCCGGTTTCAGACTCACCATCCCCCACTGCCACGGTCACGATTAAGTCAGGATTGTCATATGCCGCACCGAATGCATGCGAGACGCTATACCCCAATTCGCCACCTTCATGAATTGAACCCGGAGTTTCTGGTGTGCAATGGCTGCCGATACCGCCCGGAAAAGAGAATTCCTTAAAGAATTGACGCATACCATGTTCATTTTCGGCTTTATTCGGATAGATCTCGCTATAAGTACCTTCCAGATAAAC
>DAIDAH010000103.1 GCA_027310735.1 Methylotenera sp.
CAGTTAAGCCCCAGCTGAAACGAGTTCTTAAGCGTTCATCAACATCTGCAATCTCCTTAGGATAAGTATCACAAGTGATCACAATTTGTTTTTTAGCCTCGATTAACGAGTTAAATGCATAGAAAAACTCTTCTTGCGTACGATTTTTTTTAGCAAAAAACTGAATGTCATCGATGAGCAATAAATCTAGTGTGTGATATTGCCGTTTAAACTCATCAAAAGCTTTGTGTTCGTAAGCTTTTACGACATCAGAAACATACCGTTCTGCATGTAAATAACGGATATTAGCATCAGGGTTATGTTGCTTTAATTCATTACCAATAGCTTGTAGTAAATGTGTTTTCCCTAGCCCGACACCACCATAAATAAATAATGGGTTATAGGCAGTTCCAGGATTTTCAGCCACTTGTATTGCCGCAGCACGCGCCAATTGGTTGGCTCGACCTGTGACATAGTTACTAAAATTAAACGAAGGATTTAATCCTGAATGCTCAATGATTTTTTTTGCGCTAGTTTTGACTGCCAAACTAGCTTGAATATTATTTTTTATTTGAGATGCAGGCGTATCTGGAACCGTATCAATTTTAATCACAGGTTTTGCTATGGCTATTTTAGCCTCCACATCTGCAATTATTAATTCAATTTGAAAATTGGTATGTTGTAATTCTGCTGCAAATTGTTCAATTTTTTTTAAAAAACGATCTTTTACCCACTGTAAAACAAAGCGATTAGGCGCAAGTAATCGTACAGCATTACCATCCACTTCTATCTGTAGAGGTTTAATCCAAGTGTTGAATTGTTGTGCTGAGAGTTCTTTCTCAAACCGACTGAGACAAATGGGCCAAAAATTATCCATCTTAAATTGTGAATTACCTTAACAATATGAAGCTTACACATGAAATGTGTAGTAACTATCTGTTTTAATTTGATTTTTATTTATAAAGATTGAAGCATTACATTTGGTAACGCTAGTTCATTCTAGCTGTTTTAACGTAACTTATCCACAGGCATTTACCAACTAATGTTAAACTAAATAAACATTGACAAAATAGTGTGTTATCAGGTTTAATAGCGCCCTTTATAGCATTTTGCCTGCTGGAGATTTACATGAAACGTACATACCAACCTTCTAAAACTCGTCGTGCACGCACACATGGCTTTTTAGTTCGCATGAAAACTAAAGGCGGTCGCGCAGTTATTGCAGCACGTCGTGCTAAGGGTCGTACACGCCTAGGTTTGTAATTTAAAGTTCTTTTTGACTTTTAAATTACACATAATAATATTATCAAATACATTTTGAATAGTATTGATAATAGTGTCAGTGCTTAGTTTTAACAAAAAAGCTAAGCTAATTAAAACGGATGAATTTTCATCCGTTTTTAATTTCCGCAAACGTATTACTTCACTATATTTAGCGATACACTACCAACCTAATCAACAACAGCATGCTCGACTAGGTTTGGTTGTAGGAAAAAAAACTGCTAAATTAGCGGTAGATAGAAATTATATGCGTCGCGTCTTGCGAGAACTTTTTAGAATTCATCAACACGAAATTTGCCATGTTGATTTGGTTATACGTGTACAAAAGAAGTTTGAACCAGTTGATTATATTCAAATTAAACAACAATTTGATTTGTTAGTGAATAAGATGAACCAACGAATAAGTTCTAAGTCAGTATTAAACTTGCAAGAAAATGATTGTTTATTAAACCGTAATTAATGATGAACATCATAGCGCGCTTATTGATTTTATTAATTAAAGCTTATCAATTCTTATTGAGCCCATTTTTTGGACAACAATGTCGTTTTTATCCAACTTGTTCACACTATGCATTAGAGGCAATTTATAAGCATGGTGCCTTTCGAGGTGCTTATTATGCTGTTCGTCGCTTATTACGTTGTCACCCGTGGCATGCGGGCGGACATGACCCTATTCCTTAAAATCTTCAACTGAAATCTTAAAAAGATCACCCAAAATTATGGATACAAGACGTTTAGTGCTGTTTGTTATTTTTTCAATGTCTATTTTAATGTTATGGGATGGATGGCAACGCCAGCATGCGCCAGTAGAGCAAGCTAATTCTACTCAACACTCAACAGTAAATGATGTTGCAGATAATAGTGTTCCTAGCCCTGCAGTTACTTCTGCTGGTGTAGCAAAAATAGACGTTGCCACTGATGGTAATTATAAGTTACTAACTGGGCAGAGAATCGTTGTTACCACTGATTTATATAAGGCTGATATTGAGTCTGTAGGCGGTGATTTGCGACGTTTGGAACTACTAAAACATCGTGCTTCTGATAGTGTAAAAACAAACTTTATACTATTGGATGATGCCGGCAAGCCAATGACTTATGTTGCACAGACTGGATTAATAGGCACTGACCTACCGACACATAAAGCCATTTTTACTAGTAGTGCTTCTAGCTATCAAATGCAAGAAGGTCAGGATGAATTAGAGGTCCGCTTAAGTTGGGCCGATCATGGTGTAGTGGTAGATAAAGTTTATACATTCCATCGAAATAAATATGTAATTGATGTGACTTATGAAATTAAAAATGGCTCATCTACGGCGATTACTCCAGCAGTTTATTATCAAATTGTTCATGATGATCAGTCAAATCAAGGTTCTAAATTAATGCCAACCTTCACTGGCGGTGCTTATTACACTGAGGCATCCAAGTTCAAGAAGCTTAAATTTACCGAGATGGCAAAAGAACCGCTCAAGGTCGATTCTAATGACGGTTGGGTTGCATTGTTACAACATTATTTTGTTAGCGCTTGGATTCCTAAAGCTGGTTTAGCGCGTGAGTTTTATACTAAAAAACTGAATGAACATATGTTTATCATAGGTACCAAAAGCACACTGCCGACTATTGCGCCAGGTGCAACTTTGAGCGTACCTGCAAGTTTGTTTTCGGGTCCAGAAACTAAAAATGATTTGAGTTCCGCAGCACCGGGCTTGGAATATACAGTTGGCTATGGCTGGTTAACAATAGTTGCTTCGCCATTATTTTGGTTGCTTTCTAAAATACATGCTGTAGTTCAAAACTGGGGTGTAGCTATTATTTTACTAACTCTTTTAATTAAAGCATCCTTCTTCAAGTTATCTGCAACAAGCTATCGCAACATGGCACAAATGCGTGAATTAGCACCACGCTTGCAAGCAATGAAAGAGAAGTTTGGTGATGATCGTCAGAAAATGCAAATGGCAATGATGGATCTGTATAAAAAAGAGAAAATTAATCCAATGGGTGGTTGTTTACCAATTCTGGTACAAATCCCTGTGTTTATCGCACTTTATTGGGTATTGTTAGGCTCCGTTGAGTTGCGTCATGCACCATTTTTCGGATGGATTCATGATCTTTCAGCAGTTGATCCTTACTATATCCTACCTATACTCATGGGTGCTTCCATGATTGTGCAAAGCAGACTTAATCCTAAGCCAGCTGATCCATTGCAAGCTAAAGTTATGACTTGGATGCCAGTGTTGTTCAGTGCATTCTTTTTCTTCTTCCCAGCCGGCCTAGTGTTGTATTGGGTTGTGAATAATACGCTTTCAATTACACAGCAGTGGTATATCAATAAAACTATTCATGCTGAAACGTTATTAAAAAAATCTGGTGGAAAACACTAACTCTATAGATACCATTGCCGCGATTGCTACGGCATCTGGTGCCGGTGGTATCGGCATTGTTCGGGTTTCAGGGCCATCTGCAAGACAGATTGCTATAGGGGTATTGGGTAACTGCCCTGCCCCACGCTACGCAGCCTATTTAGATTTTAAGCTTGCAGATGGTGAGCTTATTGATCGCGGCATAGCAATTTTCTACTCGAATCCTCATTCTTATACTGGCGAAGATGTACTGGAGCTACAGGCGCATGGCGGCACTGCGCTTATGCAAATATTATTGAGGCGTTGTATTGAACTTGGCGCGCGTCAGGCGGCTCCTGGAGAGTTCACTCGCAGAGCCTATTTAAATGACAAGTTGGATTTAGCACAAGCAGAGGCTGTTGCGGATGTAATTAGTGCAGCAACGGTTGAAGCCGCTAAAAGTGCTGTACGTTCATTGTCGGGAGAGTTCTCCGCACGCATTAATGTTTTGTTACTAAAGCTCATAGATTTGCGTATGTTTGTAGAGGCTTGCTTAGATTTCCCTGAAGAAGAAATTGATTTCATTACCCAAGGTCGCGTGGCGGAGAAGTTAGAAGCAATCAAAACTGAGTTAGCATCTGTATTTGCAAAAGCTAAACAAGGTAGTTTATTGCGTGAAGGCATCAACGTAGTTTTAATTGGTCAACCGAATGTTGGTAAATCAAGTTTGATGAATCAATTAGCTGGTGAAGAAATAGCGATCGTTACTCCAATTGCAGGCACGACTCGCGACACCATTAGAAATTTAATACAAATTAATGGCATACCATTACATGTCATTGATACTGCTGGGTTGCGAGAAACCAATGATGAAGTAGAAAAATTTGGTATAGCTCGAACATGGCGAGCTACAGAAACGGCCAGTATCGCATTATTATTGCTTGATGCTAATCATGGTATTACGGATGTTGAAAAGTTGATTTTAGAGCGGTTGCCGCAAGAAATTAGTAAAATTTGGGTGCATAATAAAATCGATGTAGCAAATGAAGTTGCTGATGTGAAAAAAATTGAAAATGAAACTCACATCTATCTTTCAGCTAAAACGGGTCTAGGTGTAGATCTGTTAAAAAATTATTTACTCAAACTTGCTGGCTACCAAAATAATTCTGAGGGTGTTTTTATGGCACGTGCCAGACATTTGGAAGCGTTGGCTCAAGTTCAGATGCATTTAGGTATCGCGGGAGTCAAAATGAATTCTGCTGAGTTGGTGGCGGAAGAGTTGCGTTTGGCGCAAGATGCACTCAGTAGTATTACGGGTGAGTTTACTCCCGATGATTTACTCGGAGAAATTTTTAGTAAATTTTGTATTGGGAAGTAGGTTCTAAATTAAACAAGTTTGTTTGAATTAGTGATTCATGGTCAGTGACGTATAGCTAGGGTTTTTTAGTGGCGGATAAGTGATTACTTAGTTGTAGGGGTTTTTTCTGTTAGTAAATATGTGATGTAATCAGCTTTTTCTTTTGCACTACAATCGTTGCCAAGAATGTCATTGCAGTGTTTTGTAAACTGGTCTTCAACTTTATCAAGATTGCTAAAGCGTTTTTTGTAAATGACCGGTGATAAAGGTGGTATTGATTTCCCTGTAATAATGTTTCTACCAGAATTAGCCGGGTTGCTGGTATGGCAAGTAGCGCAAGCCATTTCTTTGCCATTAAAAATCTTATTTTCTTTATTAAAAAACCTTTTACCATTTACTGCAGATGGACCTGAATATTTTGCGTCATTGTTTTTTGCGATAATACTGTATTTACGTATCAGTGCTTCAGCATTTGCAACATCCGCATGTGCGGTAATTGTGGTGAAACCTAATAATCCAACAAAAAGTGTGCTGGTTATGTTCATGTGTATTCCAAAATTGATGGTGTTTAAAAGTTAATCAGATGTTGCTTATAGTAGATTAATTTAATGATCTCGGCATGAGATTGTGATTATTAATTATAAATTAATTTGTAGTTTGCATATTATTGGACATGTTTCACGTGAAACATACATTAAAAGGTTTGATTAACAAGACCTGAGCAGTAGATTACGTTAAAATCATCATTCTTTGATTTTATGGCATTTTTGTCTCATTCAAGCATGAATTTTCCTGATATTTTTGATGTAATTGTTGTGGGTGGTGGGCACGCGGGAACGGAGGCGGCGCTCGCAAGCGCAAGAATGGGTCAAAAAACCTTATTATTAACCCATAATATTGAGACGTTGGGTCAAATGTCTTGTAACCCTAGTATTGGCGGGATTGGTAAAGGACATCTGGTTAAAGAAATTGATGCTTTAGGTGGTGCAATGGCATCAGCTACCGACGAGGGCGGTATTCAGTTTCGGATATTAAATTCATCTAAAGGTCCCGCAGTTCGTGCAACGCGAGCACAAGCCGACCGAGTATTGTATAAAGCTGCAATTCGTCATCGCCTTGAAAATCAGAAAAATCTTTGGTTATTTCAGCAGGCAGTGGATGATATTATTTTAGAGGGTGATCGCGCTACAGGAGTGGTTACTCAAATTGGTTTGCGATTTAATGCAAAATCAGTAGTATTAACTGCAGGTACATTTTTAGGTGGATTGGTGCATGTGGGTTTACAGCACTATAGTGCTGGTCGTGCCGGCGATCCGCCGGCTATCTCGCTGGCCGCGCGTTTACGTGAAATTGGTTTGCCTGCTGGGCGTTTAAAAACAGGTACGCCACCCCGGATTGACGGGCGAACTATTGATTATTCTGTGATGACAATACAGCCAGGTGATGATCCCGTACCGGTATTTTCATTTATGGGTAAGGTTTCGCAACATCCGGCACAACTGCCCTGCTGGATTACGCACACTAATGAGCGTACACACGATATCATCCGTAGCGGATTGGATCGCTCACCTATGTACACTGGTGTGATTGAGGGTGTTGGGCCACGCTACTGCCCAAGCGTTGAAGATAAAATTCATCGTTTTGCAGATAAAGAGTCGCATCAAATATTTTTAGAGCCAGAAGGCTTAACTACCAACGAGATTTATCCAAACGGCATTTCAACCAGTTTGCCATTCGATATACAACTTGCATTGGTACAGTCAGTGAGAGGCTTAGAGAATGCTCATATTTTGCGTCCTGGTTATGCCATTGAGTATGATTATTATGACCCGCGAGGATTAAAAAGTTCGCTTGAAACTAAGGCGGTTAAAGGTTTGTTTTTTGCTGGGCAAATCAATGGCACTACAGGCTATGAGGAGGCTGCTGCGCAAGGTTTGTTAGCAGGAGCTAATGCAGCGCTGTATGCACAAGGTAAAGAAGCTTGGTGCCCTGCTCGTGATGAAGCGTATTTAGGTGTGATGGTGGATGACCTGATTACGCGTGGCGTGACATAGCCGTATCGTATGTTTACTTCTCGCGCAGAGTATCGATTGCAGCTACGCGAAGACAATGCAGATATGCGTTTGACTGAGATGGGTCGTAAGTTAGGGTTGGTAGACGATGTTCGCTGGGAAGCGTTTAGCCTTAAGCAAGAAGCCGTACTACGTGAACAAGAGCGATTGAAAAAGACTTATGTGCAACCCACAAGTCTTGCCACAGATATTATGGTCCAAATGTTTGGTAAACCACTTGAGCACGAATACAGTTTATTTGAATTATTGCGTCGCCCAGAGGTAAGTTATGATGCCTTATTGTCAATAGGCATAGAAGGTTTGGGTGAGCTTGAGCCAGCAGTCCGCGAGCAAGTGGAAATTGCAGCAAAATACCAAGGCTACATTGACCGCCAAGCTGAAGAGGTGGCGCGTAGTCGTGGCCAAGAAAATGCAAAATTACCTAGTGATTTGGATTATCGTGAAATTCATGGCTTGCCAATCGAGGCGCAACAAAAACTCAATACACAAAAACCAGAAACAATTGGTCAGGCGAGTCGAATTTCTGGCATTACGCCGGCAGCTATTTCTCTGCTGTTGGTATATTTAAAGCGTAAGTCAAAACAAAAATCATTAGATGCGGCGCTAGGTGGTGACTTGAATAAGTTAGGTGTTCAGTCGCAGGACGCTTCAGTGGATAAGTCGAATAATGATTAACCTAGCCTTAAAAGCCAAGCTGGAAACGGGTCTTGCTGAAATGCGGCTGCAAGTCACGGTGGAGCAGCAGGAGCAATTAATTAGCTACTTATTGCTTATTACTAAGTGGAACAAAGTGCATAACTTAACAGCGGTGCGTGATCCGTTAGAAATGGTGACTTTACACCTGTTGGATTCTTTAAGTGTCCTGCCATATGTCCAAGCACTTACGGCAAAGCGTTTGCTCGATGTGGGTGCCGGTGCTGGCTTGCCCAGTATTCCACTGGCTATTTGTATGCCTGAGTTACAAGTGACAGCTATTGATGCGGTGCAAAAAAAAGCCAGTTTTATGCGACAGGTTAAGGGAGAGTTGGGTTTATCTAATTTTCACGTTGAAACTGGCCGTGTGGAAGTGTTAATAAAAGAGCCAAAATTTGACGTTATTATTTCACGTGCTTTTTCAGAGATGGCTTTGTTTGTTAAGTTAACAAAGCATTTGCTTGCAGAAGGTGGGCAATGGATGGCTATGAAAGGGGTATCTCCGGAACTGGAGTTAGCCTCCCTAGCGATAATGGAGCCAGAAGTAGATTTTATAAAAACGGTACGCTTGAAAGTCGCAGCTTTGCAAGCTGAACGTCACTTGATATTTTTACGCCCACGTACGTCCATACTCAGTATTTCATAAAAAAGAACCTTAAATATGAAGATATTAGCAATTACTAATCAAAAGGGTGGTGTAGGAAAAACGACTACTTGCGTAAATTTGGCTGCTAGTTTGGTTAGTTTAGGTAAGCAAGTTTTGTTGATAGATCTTGATCCACAAGGTAATGCTAGTACAGGAAGTGGTATTGACAAGGCGCACCTGAAAAATAGTATTTATCACGTCCTGATAGGGGAAAAGTCACTTAAGGATGTGGTGGTAACCAGTGAAAAAGGTGGTTTCGATATTGCCCCATCTAATCGAGAGCTTGCTGGTGCGGAGGTTGAGCTTGTCAATGAGTTGGCACGCGAGACGCGTTTAAAGGTAGCTATTGCCAAATTAAGTGGGGTTTATGATTATGTGCTATTGGATTGCCCCCCTGCCCTCAATTTGGTAACGGTAAATGCTTTAACGGCTGCAAGTGCAGTAATGATACCAATGCAGTGTGAGTATTACGCATTGGAAGGTTTGTCTGATTTGGTGAATACCATCAAGAAAGTGCGTGCCCACTTAAATCCAACGCTAGAAATAGAGGGCTTGTTACGTACTTTATTTGATAACCGAAACATGCTGGCTCAACAGGTCTCGGCTCAGCTCATCAGCCATTTTGGAGAGAAGGTCTATAAAACAGTTATTCCGCGCAATATACGCCTAGCAGAGGCGCCAAGTTATGGTGTGCCTGTGCTTAGCTATGACAAAGGTTCGAAAGGTGCGCTGGCATATCTAGAGTTGGCACAAGAAATTATGCATAAAGAGAGAAAAAATGGCTAAGTTAAAAGGCTTGGGTCGGGGATTGGATGCCCTGCTTGCTGGTGATATGGGTAGTGTGGGTGAAGCTGACTCACTATTGATGTTAAAAGTAGAGCAACTGCGTCCTGGAAAATATCAGCCGCGCTCATATATGGATGATACCGCTTTGCAGACATTAGCTGCATCTATTAAAACGCAAGGTATTATGCAGCCAATTTTGGTGCGCCATATAGATGATGAGCATTATGAAATCATCGCTGGTGAGCGTCGCTGGCGTGCAAGTAAGATCGCTGGTTTAGAAGAAGTACCGGTATTGGTGCGTGAAATCGCTGATGAAGCAGCATTGGCGATGGCGTTGATAGAAAATATTCAACGTGAGAACTTGAATCCGTTAGAGGAGGCCCAAGGCATTAAGCGTTTAATTGACGAGTTTTCGATGACGCATGAAAAAGCGGCCGAGGCGGTTGGTCGTTCGCGCGTAGCCGTATCAAATTTATTGCGGCTACTTACCTTGTGTACTCCCGTTCAGGACATGTTGATGCACGGAAATCTGGATATGGGCCATGCACGAGCGCTCATAGGC
>DAIDAH010000104.1 GCA_027310735.1 Methylotenera sp.
CGGTTGAGTTTGGTTATACACGTAAAACACGTTCACCTAGCCTCTACGAGCGCTACACATGGGGTCGCGGAGATATGGCGATGGCGATGATTGGCTGGTTTGGTGATGTGAATGGTTATGTTGGAGATATTGACCTGAAGCCTGAAACAGCGAATACATTGAGTGCGACGTTTGACTGGCATGATGCAAATAAGAAGGATTGGAAATTTACCTTGACGCCTTATTACAGCTATATTCAAGATTATATCGGAGCCAATAAAATCGGTACTTCTGGAATGATGTTAGGCTCGCGTCCATTATTGCAATTTACTAACCAAGATGCGCAGATTTATGGTGTTGAAGCTACATGGAAAGCTGCATTGTGGAGTGGGGGGGCTTTTGGTCAAGGTCGTCTGGTAGGTAATCTAAGTTGGACAGGCGGTGAGCAAGTCAATGGTGGGCAAGATTTATATCACATCATGCCACTCCAAACCCGCTTAGCACTTGAGCAAAACAAAGGTGCATGGGAGAATGCAGTTGAACTTCAACTTGTCGACAACAAAACACGTGTTGATGATGTACGTTTAGAGCCTAAAACGGCTGGTTATGGTTTGGTGAATGTACGCAGTAGTTATCAGTGGAAGAATGCACGTTTTGATATCGCGGCAAATAACCTGTTCGATAAATACTACGAACTACCACTTGGCGGCGTTAACTATGCAACGTGGAAAGCTGCGGGTAGTACGGGTGCTCTCGGTGCATTGCCTGGCATGGGTCGCTCTGTGAATGTTGGTTTGACTTTGAATTATTAATGGAAGTGGTGAGATTAGCCTAAGTGGTTTAAATGCTACGCAGGCTAATCTCACCGGAAGTGAAGCGTTGCAAGCCATTATCAGTTTCAACCAGTAAAACACCATCTTCTGCAATGCCTTGCACAACTCCAAGCACTTCACGACCATCAGGCATCAGCATTCGAACTTGCTGTTGGTGGTAGGTGTGATGTTGCGTCCATTCATTGCGTAAATCGTTAAACCCATGTTTTTCAAAATCACGCAGCACATTTGTGAGATGCTTAAGCAATGTACCAAGCAATTCGTTAGGATCAATGGCTTGAGTTGTTACGCTGGCCAAATCAGTGGTAGGCTGGTCAATTTGCTGTTTGATGCTGGAAGGTAAGTTTAAGTTGATACCTACACCGATCACAGCATTGCTAGGGCCATCCATATCACCCTGTAACTCAATCAAAATACCGGCTAATTTCTCACGTTTAATGAGCACGTCGTTTGGCCATTTAAGTTGTGCTTGAGTGATGTCAAAGGTATGTAAGGTGCGCATAAGCGCAACGCCTACCGCTAAACTCAAGCCCGATAATGCTGAAGCACCGCATTGAAAGCGCCACAGTAACGAGAATGTTAAGCTGGCACCTAAGCTTGCTTGCCAATGGCGGCCACGCCTGCCACGGCCTTTGGTTTGTAGATTGGCTGCCACACAACTTGCATGCGTCTGTCCGTTACTCAGTTTCTGCATTAAGTAGGAATTGGTGGATTCCAAATGGTCATGTATTTCTAACTTTAGACATGACTGCATTTCCCCCATTGCGTTAAATATGGCGGTTTCATCTAATAGCGTAACGGCTTGAGGTAGTTTGTAGCCGCGCCCGCGCACAGAAAAAATCTCAATACCAAGTGTTTCAGCGTCTTTTAGTGCATTCCAGATAGTGGCGCGAGAAACATTAAAGTGCTGCGCAATGGCTTCACCAGAGTGAAATTTTCCATCGGTGAGTAGTCTGAGAATGGGAAAGGTGAGTGCGTTCATGTCTGCAGTAAGTTTAGCATTGCAATAAGCCATTATCGCAATATAAAAATGGTGATGGGCACTTCATACGTTTCTGTAATGAGAGTTTTAGTGTTTAATTTTTTTGTTTGATGGCAAGTACAGACTGATTGCGTAAAGTGCGTAATAGTGAGAGCTGCTTAGGCGAAATCTGCATCGTGTGCGCCTGTTCCATATCAGCATAAAAAATGCCTACGGGCTTGGCGTTAACTATGATGGGTAAGAGAATAAAGCTTTGTGAAGAGACTATTTTTTTATACCAAGCAGGGATTTTATTGACAATATTTTCCGCAGAAATATCTTCAATCAAAAGATCTGCACCCTTACTTAGAGCAAGATGAAACACGTCAGCGGTGAAGTCTAGTGGGAAGCGGAATTTTGGAAGTACAGCATCTATGTCTTGACCAAAACCAAAGCGTGTCAACATTTGATTGGTCTTAACATCACGCACAAGCAATAACGTTCTGTTAAATCCCATGCTGCGGTGCATTGTTTCTAGTACCATTTGCATCACATCATTCAATTGATGTTCTTCTACGAGCGTGTTGGTGATTTCCTGAATACCTTGCGTCAGCATAGCTTCTGGGTCGATTTTAATTTGCTCATTGCCGTTTTCTTGCGCAGATTCATCTGCTTCTAAGACTAACTGCGTAATGCCAGATAAGGCGTCAGTATTGTCCTTATGCTTCTTTTCTTGCATTCCCCCAGTCTTGACCCCAGCCCAAGTGTTGATGCGCTTCATCATTGCACTTTGTGAGAGGTTGATGCCAACGATTCTGGCGCGAGTGTTGAGCTCTTCCAAACCTTTGTCCATTGCTGCACGGAGCTGGTGGTCAGAAATATTAATAGCATTCTCATAGCGTTTTGCTAACTTTCTGAGCGCAGCAGGTTTATCAACAACATTGCCATTGCTGGCGATATCGCATAAATCATGCGCGAGATTTACTGTGACTGATAATGACTCTAGTTCATTTTTTGGTTTGGCAATACTATCGCCAGCTAATTTACGCATGCCAGCAATTAAGCGCGGTGGAAAATTCCAGCTTTTAGCAATGCCAATGCCGAGTTCACTGTAACTAATGCCAAGGATTTGTATTGAAGCATCATTTTCAGACTGTCCTTGTTCAATCATCTGTGAGATTTGCTGGCTTTCTTCAAAAAAGTAAAAGCTTGCCAATAGTTTGCCCAGATTCAAGAACATAGAACAGATCATGGTTTCTTCAGCATTCTTGGTTTGATTCTCTACTGAAAAATGAGCGGATATAATTCCAGTAAAAAAGGTTGCTAGCACATCATCCTTAAGCTGAGCTGCTTGTGCTTTGTTTTGAAGGAAATCCATTAAGATCAGCGTCATAGCAACGTTGCGTACTGTTTCAAAACCAAGAATTACCACCGCTTTTGAAATCGTATTAATCTGACCGCCAAATTGACCGTAAGTGACGGTATTTACCAGTTTTAATAGTTTGTTTGTCAGTGCAAAGTCATGCAATATGCTTTGTGCTAGAAGGGTGTTATTGGCAGCGTCATCGTCAACTACTCGGTTGATTTCGCTAATGGTGGTGGAAAGGGCTGGAAAGTCACTTTTATTTCGTATACGCAGCAATAATGTGTCTAGCGTACTTTGTGCATTAGTTTGTGAGTGTTCTTGGGTCATCGCAGTTGCTTATGCAGAATTAAAGTGAGTAGATAGAACTGTCTTGGAGTTATGCTGTGATTTTATCGTAAATGCTTGCTGAGGGTAACGCTAAAAGTCAAAACTCTTCTATCTGGCAACTATAAGGCGCTGGGAGCTTGCCTATTAAGTTGACTGTCACTCAAATGAATTGCTTACAGGCTGTGCCTAACGGAGTAAATGCAGCTGGTTGTCAGTACTCATATTCTTGAATGCACCTTTAGTTTTCTAAGATTTTGCCGTGATTTTTGGGTCATACTCATGGTCTTGCTGCGTGTTTTTGTCAACGATTGTCTTATCAAAAGTTGCTTTGGCATCTTTAGTTTTATCTTCTTTAAGGAAATAATAGCAGATGCGTTTACTTGGTTTAAGGTAGTTGAATACTTCTGGTGGCAGCTTGCTTGGATTGATGCATTGTTTAATTGAAATATCTATTTCTTCGCTCAGATCAATCACTACTGGTGTTTCGCGTGCAACTTCAGCTGAATAGATCATTACTAATGGTTGTAATGGCTTATCTGAGTTGACTGTTGTAACAACGCCATAGGTGTCATTGGAGAGTTGTACTACGCTGCCTGATGGGTAAACGCCAAGTAGTTTGATTAAGCGTTTTAATAATACCAAATCAAATTTCTGAGCCTGATAAACATACATATGTTGTAGTGCTTCATAAGGCGTCATCCCTTCAGCAGCATTGTCTGGATTACAAAGATTATCGTAGTGATTTACGAGTAATAGTATGTGAGCTAAACCGTCTATTTTGTCACTGGTGAGGTGCATTGGATAGCCGGAGCCGTCTGCGTACTCATGATGTTGAAAAATGATTTTTGAAATACGTTCTGAGAGGCCTGAACGTAGCGCAATACGTGCGCCAGCCTCGCAATGTAAGTCTACATAGGATTTGTTCAGGTGGTTATCTGACTTTCCTACATCATGGAAAATGGATGCTAAACCAAGCGTTGTTGCGTCATCTTCTTTAAGATTCAGTGATTTTACTAGCATTAATCCTAGAACGGCAACGTTGAGTGCATGGTTTGAATAACCAGAAATGTTATTGTTGATAGCATGTAGAGCAACATCACTCTCAGTGATAATGGAGTTCACCATTTCATTCACCACATTTTCAGCTAATTTAGTTGCATGCTCTGGATGATGTATAAGAATACGAATGGCTTCGCGTGTTGCATTTGCGTTTTTGGCAAACTCTTTTTCGCAATTGATTCTTGCATTATTTAATTGTTTAAGCCGCTCTGAGCGTTGTAATGGGCTTGGTGATAGTGGTGCAGTTTTAGGTGACCAGTCCTCTTGAATGGTTTTTGGAAATTCATAAGCCACTTTGCTGCGTAGAGGGTTGTAGCGAATTTTTTTGAGTTTGAGCCCGCGAATCTTGGCGATTTGCTCTTCGTTTTTGATTTGAAAGTTACTGAAAGTGAAGGGATGTTCCATCCATCCTAAATCTAAGTGAACGTAGTGACCGATGCGTAAATCATCAGGTGAAATATAGTGAGATTCCGTTGTCTGTTCCATGGATTGCTCCTTTGCAATTAAAAACAAGGGCAATCCATTATGCTCGTTGACGCTGAGCTTATTTCGGCAGCTCCGCTGTCATAGGATATCTCCTTTAGACCGGTGGCTTTGCGTCCCCGCTTTTCAGTCAGGTTTGCCCTTTTACATATTAATAGCATGCTAGTTTCTTTACAAAAGTGTCGCAAATGATTTCTGACGAATGGTATTTTTTGATGATAAACGGTTTGTAGCCAAAATGTTAAGTTAAATGTTGTGAAAATTTAATAACAACTGTTATTTATAACACGCATTTCTGTATATGAGTGGCATTTGCATGCTATGAATCAATCGCAGCTTGGTCTCAAGCGTGTAAAATAGCGGAAAATATAGTGAGCTTAAATTATGTCATCTGCAAAAACACCAAATCATCAATCTGCACCAGTAGCTGCCTCTAACTTTATTCGCGCAGTCGTGGAAAAAGATATCGAGCAAGGCGTCTATAAAAATCGCAAGTGGGCAGGTAGCCCAGGCGATGCTGCACATCAGGCTGCGGGTCAGCCGGATCCAGCCAAGATTCGCACGCGCTTTCCACCTGAACCCAATGGTTACTTGCACATTGGTCATGCTAAAAGTATTTTTCTGAATTTTGGCCTAGCACGTGATTACAATGGTGTGTGTCACATGCGCTTTGATGACACCAACCCAGAAAAAGAAAGTCAAGAATACGTTGATAGCATTACCGATTCTGTGAAATGGCTGGGATTTGGTTGGGAAAAGAATGGCGAAAGCAATTTGTATTTCGCCAGCAACTATTTTGACTTTATGTACCGCGCAGCTGAGGCGCTCATTGAAAACGGTCATGCTTATGTAGATAGCCAAACCGCAGAAGAAATGCGCATTAACCGCGGCACGCTGACTGAAGCTGGTAAGAATTCACCATGGCGTGATCGCACCGTAGCAGAGAATCTTGCTCTTTTCCGCGAAATGCGCGATGGAAAGCATGCGGATGGCAGCTTGATATTGCGCGCCAAAATCGACATGGCATCGCCTAACATCAACTTACGTGACCCAGCCATTTACCGTGTACGCCGTGCACATCACCACAACACTGGCGATAAATGGTGCATCTACCCGATGTACACTTTTGCGCACCCGATTGAAGATGCGCTGGAGCAAGTCACGCACTCAATTTGTACGCTGGAGTTTGAAGACCAACGTCCATTCTACGATTGGCTATTAGAGCGCCTTGCAGAGGCGGGCTTGTTAGCGCATCCACTACCAAAACAATATGAATTCGCGCGACTCAACCTCACTTATGTGGTGCTATCAAAACGTAAACTCATACAATTGGTCGAAGAAAAACACGTCAGTGGCTGGGATGACCCACGCCTGCCAACGCTAGCAGGCGCGCGCCGTCGTGGCTATGTGGCAGAAGGTTTCAAGCTATTTACTGACCGCATCGGTGTAAGCAAAGCAGATTCGTGGATTGATTATTCAACCTTTGAAGACTGTATGCGCGAAGTGCTTAACATTAATGCTGAACGCCGCATTGCCGTGTTAGACCCAATTAAACTGGTGATTGATAACTACCCTGAAGGTCAGGTAGAGGATTGTTTTGCGCCAAACCATCCGCTAAAACCAGAACTTGGCAAACGTGTTGTGCCGCTCACTCGTGAACTATGGATAGAACGCGAAGACTTTATGGAAGTACCAAGTAAAGGCTATTTCCGCCTCACACCAGAAGGCATGGTGCGCTTGCGTTACGGCTATGTGGTGAAATGCACAGGCTGTGAAAAAGATGCAAACGGTAACGTCACCGTGGTGCATTGTGAATATCTGCCAGATACCAAATCAGGCACACCGGGTTCAGATAGCGTAAAAGTGAAGGGCAATATTCACTGGGTTTCTGCTCAACACGCTTACGAATGCGAAGTGCGCTTATACGACAGATTGTTCAAAGAAGCGCATCCGGGCGAAGGTCAAACAGAAGATGGGCACGATAGAGATTTCTTAAATGACCTCAACCCAAATTCAGTCACCGTCATTACCGCACAACTAGAGCCAAGCTTAAAAGACGCTAAACCTGAAGACAGCTTCCAATTTGAACGCCATGGTTACTTTGTGGCGGATAAAAAAGACAGCGTGGCAGGTAAGCCGGTGTTTAATAGAACGGTGACTTTGAAAGATGCTTGGCAAAAATAACTTTGGGTGCTGATATTTATTTAAGCTAAAGCAATGATTTTTTGATTTACTCGATAAGTTTAGAAAGAAGCTATATGGCAAAAATAAAAAACCCTGCACTTTTTTCTAAACAATTTAATGTTAATCCAGACACTTTGCATGATTTAGGTGTTTTAAATCCAGTTTTAAATGCAGATACTAGGCTATTTATTGACCCACTTTTATTTGAAAAAAGTAAACATATTGAAATTAGTACTGGTGCAGTAGCAAGCTATCGCAATCGATTTAGTACTTTAATAAAATTATTAGCTGCCTCGAAGAGTGAAAATGATGTGCCATGGCGAAATGCATATCGTTTTTTTGATTTTCCTGAAATTCAAGGTACGTGTTTAGGTTATGGTGCTTCATCTATACACGGCAGCGCTTGGGGTGCTAAATTACGTAAACAAGTGCTTGCAACGGCAAAAGAAATAGTCGACCTAGGAATTACTGACCCAGACTTGTTTATGGCTCTAGCATTGTTTGAAGAAGGAATAGGGCCTGACCGAATAAGTGATATGGCAACAAATATCATCATTCAAGATTTAATAAATTTCAATCAAAATCTCTTCAAGAAATTTCAAATTCCTTTAAAGAAATTTGAAATTAATGGAATTTGTGCTGAGTTGCCACAAAACCCATTAGAAACAAAAACCTCACCAATAATTCTCGTGCCAACGGACATTCTAGGAGAACTACCTGTCGCACTCGACTGGAGTGGCGTGAGTGATGCGGCACATAAGAGTAAAGTCATAAGAAATTCTGTGAATTCGCATATTGCGGAAATATGGAAATCTACGTCGCGTAGGGATAAACAAAAACTGAAAGAAGCCGCTTTATCAAGTTCAGAAGCATTTTCGACTCTATTGAATGCACTTCATAGTGTAGATGGTAAGCCATATAATTTAGAAAAGGATAGAGCTGGGCAGGTAGCATGGACAAGAGTTCTTGAAAAAGTTGCCAATGAGCATCCTTTAACATTTTCTTTAAAAGCTACTCCAAGTATTGATGACGTCTTTAAAGTGGTTCAGATTATTGTTCAGCAATTTGCAAGGCTGGTAGAACAAAAAGGTTTATGGAAGGAGCTTTGGGCTGATACTAAACCAAGACACGAAAGTTCAGCTCAAAGGATTTTTTTTGCTGTAGCCGATTCTTATTGCAAAGCAAATAATGTGGATATTACACCTGAAGCAGACTCTGGTGGTGGTCCTGTAGATTTCAAGTTCTCGACATCTTATGATACGCGTGTCTTGGTAGAAATTAAACTTTCTACAAACCCTAATGTTGTTAGTGGGTACGATACACAGCTTGAGATATATAAGGGTGCCGAAGAAACTACTCGTGCAATTTATTTGGTAATCGACGTAGGTAAAATGGGTAAAAAAGACGAAAAAATTCTAGCAATAAAAAACAATTTTGTGAAAGAAGGAAGGCCAGTATCTGAAATTGTTTTTGTAGATGGTAAGAAAAAACTATCTGCTAGCAAGAGGTAAAGTCCATGTATTCTCATGTGCAACTAAATAAAGCATACCGCCTCCTAAACCACGGCCCCACAATCCTCGTTTCCTCTCGCCACAACGGCAAGCAAAACATCATGGCAGCGGCTTGGGTGACACCGCTGGATTTTGATCCACCTAGAATCACCGTAGTGATTGATAAAAGCACTTATACCCGCGAGTTGATTGAGGCTTCTGGTACGTTTGCCATCAACGTGCCTTGCGTGGCGCAGCTTGATGTTGTGCGCAAAGTGGGTACGACTTCTGGGCGCGACCTGGAAGATACCGATAAATTCGCGCAGTTTGGCTTGGAAACTTTTACCGCAAAAGAAATTGATGCGCCTTTGCTTAAAGGTTGCGTGGCGTGGCTGGAGTGTCGGATTATTCCTGAGCCGTATAATCAAAATACTTACGACTTATTTATTGCCAAAGTAGTTGCCGCTTATGCAGATGAACGCGTGTTTTCCGCGGGTCACTGGCATTTTGAGGGGCATGATGATTTGCGTACCCTACACCATGTTGCTGGTGGTGAGTTTTTTGTAACGGGTGCGGCGGTTAAGGCTTCGCTATAAGTTGTTGCCGTTTTTTACGTTGACGATAGGCAAATAAAACAATCAGCCCAGCCACATTTGGTAGCCATATTTTGGGGTTAGACCATGGAATGCCATCAATGGTGAAGTCTGAAATTGGCCAGAATATTGGTGTTGGAAAATACCTTAAGCTGTGGAAAGGGAAGTCCAGCACGATATGAAATGGCCAGCCCAGCATGGCGAAAGCAATATCACGACGCCATAGTGCGACAAGTGCAATCACTGGTATGCAAATCACAAAGCTGTGCCAGATGTCATATGAAATAAATAGCCAGCCTGGCATACTGGCG
>DAIDAH010000105.1 GCA_027310735.1 Methylotenera sp.
CAACCACGCACTGCATCTGGCTTTGACTGACGAAGAAATCGAAACGCGTTGGCTCAATGGCGAAGATGTGTTTTCACCCGCCACCATTAACGAGGTGCAATGGCAGGAAATGGCCAATACTTTCGACGCGATTAAAGCTAGGCTGCATTAGTATGAAAAAACCATTAGACCCAAAACTAGATTGGTCAGCCTACGATAGCTACGGCGAAGGCGATGCCTATGCGCAGATTCCAGCCGAAGGTGGCGCGTATGGAAAGGCGGCATCTTTATGTATCGGCAGCCGCCAGTGCCAGCGCACAGACGTCGGCGTGATGTGCCCGAGCTTTAGATTGACGCACGACGATGCGCACTCCACACGACACAGAGCCGCCACACTCAAGGCCGCACTGAATGGCGAATATGGCGCGCAACCTTTTATAGGCAAAGAGCTGGCAGAGGCTATGGAGCTATGCGTAGCATGCAAAGGCTGCAAGCGCGAATGCCCGAATGGCGTGGATATGGCAATGTTGCGTACCGAAGCATTGGCACAGCGCTGGGCTGCACTTGGCAAGATTCCGCTACGCGAACAACTGACGGCGCATTTGCCGTTATTTGCGCATCACTTCAAACTGTTCAACTGGTTTGGTAGCTTGCGCAGCAAAGTGCCGCTGATTGCGAAGTTAATGCAAAGCTGGCTGGGCATTGCAGCCAAGCGCTCATTACCCAAAGCTGCGCCTCGCGATTTTATGTCATCCGCACCTATAATCTCTCCAACAGAAAATGCACGCGAAGTAGTGCTGCTGGTCGATACTTTTTCCAACCACTTTGATCCTGACATTGCCCAAGCTGCGCTGGAAGTGTTGCAAGCTGGCGGTTATACCGTGCATTTCGCTAGACCTGCACAAGGTGAGCGTGCGCTGTGTTGCGGTCGCACCTATTTTTCTAACGGCATGATAGACGAAGCGCGTGCCGAGGCGGTGCGTCTGGTGGATGCCTTATGGCCGTTTGTCGAACGCGGCTTGCCAGTTATCGGGCTGGAGCCATCATGCCTATTGATGTTGCGCGATGAATATTACATGCTGGATTTAGGCGAGCGCGTGGCGACGGTTGCCAAAGCCGCGCTATTGCTGGAAGAGTTTATTGCGCGTGAGCATGATGCCAAGCGATTGAATCTGCCACTGAAAGCCATGTCAGGCCAAGCGCTGGTACACGGCCATTGCCACCAAAAAGCCTTCGGTGCGATGAAGTCTATGCGCAAAGTGCTAGGGCTAGTGCCTGAGTTAGAAGTCGAATTTATTGAGGCCAGTTGTTGTGGCATGGCTGGCGCGTTTGGTATGGAGGCCGAGCATTACGACACCTCCATGCAGATGGCAGAACTCGCACTGTTGCCGCAGATACGTGCCGCTGGCACAAATAACATGCTCATCGCCAACGGCACCAGTTGCCGCCACCAGATACGCGATGGTGTAGCGCGGCAACCGCTGCACCTCGCACAAGTGTTGCGCGCAGCAATCAACGCATCGGGAGATTAAATCATGCTGGATACGGTTATTGTCGGTGGAGGTTTATGCGGATTATCGCTGGCGGATAGCCTGCATCAAGCTGGGCGATCATTCGCTTTATTTGAAGCCCGCGAGAGGCTAGGTGGTCGCATACTATCCAAACCATGTGCGCTGTCTGGCATGATGGTAGACCTTGGCCCGACATGGTTTTGGCCAGATGCACAGCCGCACATGCTGGCACTGGTGGAGTCACTGCAACTCAGCTATTTTCCGCAACACGATACTGGCGCAGTGCTCAGCCTCACTGACCCGAATCAAGCCGCTGATAAACAGAATGTTGGTGTGCATGGTGGCGCGCACCGCGTAGCAAACGGCATGGGCGCTATCATCAAGGCATTGGCACAGCGCTTGCCAAAAGATAGCATTCATCTAGGCCATGAGCTGATTGCCGTGGAAGACAAAGGTGACCATGTGGCGCTGCAATTCCGCCATCACGACATTGTGTTTACGGTTGAAGCCAAGCATGTGGTGCTGGCAATGCCACCTAGACTACTGGCTGAACATGTCAACTTCACACCTGCGCTAGACAATGCTTTACTGCAAGCCATGCGCAACACGCACACTTGGATGGCAGACCAAGCCAAGGCGGTGATGGGTTATGAAAAATCATTCTGGCGTCAGGAGGGCAACTCTGGTAATGCGTTCGTGAGTCATCCGCAAGCGGTATTGTCCGAAGTGTTCGATGCCAGCGATGCGACGGCCAAGCATGCCGCGCTGGGTGGATTTTCGGCTATGCCAGCGGCCTTACGTGAATCTTATCGTCAGGGCATGCCTATGCTGTTGGAAAGCCAGTTGGCACAACTATTTGGCATCGCGGCACAAAATGGTGAACTGCATTATCAAGACTGGGCAGCCGAAACCTACACCTGCGCCACGCTGGATAAAACACCGCCGAACAGCCCGCCCATCTACGGCAGCCGCCATCTGCGCGATGCACACTGGAATGGCAAGTTGCTGTTAGGCGGCGCAGAAACCGCCACGCATGCCGGAGGTTATCTGGAAGGTGCTCTGGAAGCCGCATCCAGATTAGCTCACAGGCTATCCACTAGCGACTTAACTTCGACACTCAACGCCGACAACAACACTAGCCTGAGCCATTTTGGCAGTTGGGTTTCCACGCAACGCAGGCAGGTGTTGTCACGCTACCGCAGCCACCTGAATCGGAACATGACATTGCAAGTAAAAGAGCAACTCACGCAGCGCGCATTGCTGGATACCGTTGAACAAATTTATGGCGAAGCCTTGCAAAAACTGCATAGCCTGCCGCTCAACACGCGTGATGTGGCCGTAGATAAAGGCCGCTCCGCACTTACGCCTGTAGTGCTGGCGCAGTTTAACGGCATCAATCAGGACTTGGTAGAAGCGGCACTGGAATTTAACCGTGGCTCATGCGCAATTTCAAACTTTCCAGCAGAAAATGAGCCAGCCGAAGACTATCAGGCAGCGATTCGGCTTGATCTGCTGGGTGCTTGGCGCGAATTTGCGCTTTCGGTGAACGATACGCTGCTGGCGCGCTAATCGTCAGAAAGAGCTAGTTTTCAGAAAGAACTGGTCGTCATAAAAATCTGGTCATTAGGAGAAAACAGATGGCTTATATCACGCTATGCAAACACAAAAACCTGATGGAAGGCGAACTGGCCGCATTCAGCACCGACGATGGAGAAGTGATGCTAATCTGGCCTGACGATGGTGAACTAAAAGCTTTTCAAGGCACGTGCCCACATCAGGACGTGCCACTGTGGAGCACCTTCAACGGTCGCATCGTCACCTGCCAGTTTCACAATTGGGTGTTCGATGGCCGCACCGGTAAAGGCTTAAGCCCTAGTGGCTGCGAACTGAAACAATATCCACTGCGCATTGAAGATGGCATGGTTCAAGTGGATATGATGCAAGTAGACCTAACTAACTAGCTAACAATAATCGAGAGCAAAAATATGTGTGAAGAACTACAAGGCAAATGCCGTTACTTTGTAACCTACAGTGGTGTTAAATTACCACTAAAACTAAGCCAACCACTGGATGAAGATGCGCTTAGTAATCGCAATACTTTTTTTCGTGCTTACTTTGATGATCAGGAGCGTATGACGGGCTTGCAGAAATTAGTTTACGGCGAAGTCGAGCTTGAACACCATTATGCTTATTACGATAACGGCACATTAAAACAGGCGGTAGTGATTGATGCTGAGGGGGATGCAACTACACTACACTTTGACGATAGGAGCATGGACAATGCAGGAGTGCAAGAAACGCAGGCATAGTGCGCTTCTTGCAACCATTATAGTTTTAGCCGAAATGGAAGCATCGTAGAGGCACTAAAGCCGTTATTACGGTAAAAATTCTGTGCCGCAACATTATCACCATCAGTCAACAACGTGATGCGCTTGCAGCCAATTGCTCGTGCGTGCTCTATTGCCGCCTGCAGTAGCTTGGAGCCCGTGCCTGCACCTCTAAATTGCGGCAAAACCACCATATCTTCAAGCAAAGCAACGCGTTCGCCAAGTGCTGTAGATACGGTATAAAGCAAATTAATCATGCCCACAATCGAGTCATCTGTACGTATGGTTAAAATCTCACCGACTTCTGGATTGGAGATGATTTTTAAAAGGCCACGATGCTGAGCTTCAGCATCTGGCTGAAATTCAGCCTCTTGTGAAAAAAGCAGATTCAAAAGAGTTGTGAGTGCGGGAATATCTGCCGCCGTTGCTAATTCAATTCGCATTTGTATACTCGGATAGTTTTACAGTGATTGTAACAAATGTAAGACGCGTAATTGCAATTCCCCAAAATAACACTGGTACGGACTGGCACTCACGCTATCCCTTAAATTACTGCGTAAAAACGGCGAATCTGTCTTTACCGTTCTTTTTGGCATCGTACATCGCATTATCTGCGGCTGTCAGCAATGTATCTGAACTATCGGCATGCTCTGGATATTCAGCCATCCCAATACTGGCAGAGATGCTTGAAATGGTTTTTTTACCCAGTTCGTAAGGAACGCGCAATACCTCAAGTATACGATTTGCCACCAGAATGGCCCGATCAAGATCAGACTCAAGTAAAATCACAACGAACTCGTCACCTCCCATTCTAGCAGCGGTATCGCCTTCTCTCAGGCAAGACAGCATGCGTGTTGCCACCTCTTTCAACAAGCGGTCACCAGCAGCGTGACCATAAGTATCATTCACTGGCTTGAATCCATCCAAATCAATAAATAGTAGCGATATAGCACGTGATGCTCGGTTAGAAACTGAAATGGCCTGATTCAAACGATCCAGCAACAAGGTTCGATTTGGCAAACCTGTGAGTTGATCGAAATGTGCTAATCCAAAAAGGTGCTTTTGTTTGCGGTGAGTTATTTCGTTCAGTAAATCATAGCCATTAGCCATGCCAACATAAGCTTTATCTTTTGTCACAATGAAACCACTCACCATATGATGGATGCCTGCATCAAGCACGATTCGCGCAACGTCTTCAATGCTGGTTTTAATATCAACAATGATTGGAGTGCTGTCCATCAACGTTGAAATAGGCTTTTTGCCTTTGAGTTCTATTGAGTAAGGTTTACTGAAGAGCTCGGTGAATTCGAGCCGTAAGATCATACCTACTGGTCGATTTTTATTATTCACGACAGGCAATGCATATAGCTTTTTATCCTCGTGAAAGTTTTCCAACACTTTGCGGCAACTTTCATCCTCATGTACGGCTGGCACTGTTTTAAGCAAACTTTCCACAGTGGAGTGAGCTGTATGATCTTCAGTTGCCATTCGTTTGCAATCCTATAAAGAATAAGTCTTTGTTGTGTTGTGAAACTGGCTGATGTCTAACGCTAACAGCCTAATATTACATTTTAATGAAATAGGATAACGGCTAGAGGCTGCAGCACTGGTGTTCATATAAGGAAAATAGTTAACGGTTGCCTACAACTAAATGCCTTGATGAAATCACAAGGCATTTAGGAAAAACATCGAGGTACGGTAAAGAAGTCACTTAAGGCATACTCAATAATTGCAATTAGCCTATCAATTTACCCACTACTTTTGTGACATAATCTCGCCCCTTTGAGTTTATGCATACATATAGACTCGCTCTTATTTATTATTGGAGACTATCTTGAAGTCGGGTTTTATCGTTTTTGCAGTTATGGCAGTATTTAGTACTAATGCTTTTGCCTTTAAATGCAATACCGTCATGGGTGGATGCCCAGTTGACAATGCACTAGGCACCTCTCCACACATGAGGTCGCAGATTGTGAATACCGTTGCTGCGCAAAAAAACACCCTAAATAACAAAGCACCTGTAACGCCAGTCACTGCAGGAAAAACTACCAGTCAGAATAAAACGCAAACCAAATAGAAGTTCTGTAGAAAGCACTTTAAGTCACCATGCAGTGCCCTACTCATGCTCACGTGCGTGGTTGAGACTGTAACGCGGCAACTCAATCGTGAGTGGCGTTTGACCAACTTTCACTTGGCAAGCCAATCGTGAGGTGGGCGTTAGCCCCCAAGCTTTATCCAGCTGATCTTCCTCTTCCTCTTCAGCAGGCGACAATGAGCGATAACCTTCACGGATAATGATATGACAGGTGCTGCAAGCACTAACACCATCGCAGGCATGTTCAATTTCCACCCCTGCGGTAAGTAATGCATCACATAATATTTTGCCAGCCTTCACCTCAACATCCAAGCCATTCGGACATACATCAGGATTCGGTAGTACCTTAATTATTGTCATATGTTGATACTTTCAATTTGTCTGCCAGACAGCGCTTTATTAATGGATTCATCCATACGGCGGCTGGCAAAAGTAGTGGTCACGGCATTGAGCGTTTCAGTGCATTGCCGTAATGACTCCAAGCTATTGGCATCGCCCATAATCAGCAACTCAGCCAACTCGTAAATTTGGCTCCAAATCTCGTTCCACTCCAGCTTGCTAAGCAACTCATGCCCGCTTTCTGCCATTGCTGCTTCAGTTGCATCCAGTAAACGTCTTGCGTCCACTTGTGCTTCACGCAAAGCACGCATATTTTTGTCATGCTCTGCATTTGCGATACCTGCGCTGAGCATGCCAGTGATTTCAGTATCAGTTAACCCATAAGATGGCTTAACCGTGATTTGCGATTCATGCCCCGTGGTTTGCTCACGCGCGGATACTGATAGCAAGCCATCAGCATCCACTTGAAACGTGACACGGATTCGTGCCGCACCAGCCACCATCGGTGGAATGCCGCGCAAATCAAAACGCGCCAGCGAGCGGCACTCAGAAACCAACTCACGCTCACCTTGCACCACATGAAAACTCATGGCAGTTTGTCCGTCTTTAAATGTTGTAAAGTCTTGCGCCCTTGCACTTGGAATCGTGACATTACGTGGAATAATTTTTTCACTCAGGCCACCCATAGTTTCAATACCGAGTGACAGCGGAATCACATCCAGCAGCAACAGTTCATCCCCACCGCGATTGCCTACCAAGGCATTGGCTTGAATAGCTGCACCTAGAGCAACGACTTTATCTGGATCTAGATTTGTCAGTGGCTCGCGGTAAAAAAAGTCTGTCACTGCCACACGCAAATGCGGCATGCGAGTTGCACCACCAACTAACACCACGCCTTGTACATCTTCGACTTGCAAGTCGGCATCTCGCAAGGCGCGGCGCACGGGACCAAACGTTTTACCAAGCAAAGGCTTCGTGAGCTCAATAAACATCTCGCGACTCAATATGGCGCTAACTGTGCTGTGGTTTAATAACGAGCAGCTAATCTCTGTGACAGCATCATCGGTCAGCCGCTCTTTAGCAAGGCGCGCTTCAGTAAGTAACAAACGCCTGTCTTCAACGGTAAGTGCATCCAGTTTGAGTGATTCGGTTAACCAATTAAAAATAGCTTGGTCGAAATCATCGCCACCCAAGGCAGAATCACCACTCGTAGCCAGTACTTCGAATACGCCGCGCGTTAAACGCAGAATGGAGAAGTCAAAAGTTCCCCCGCCCAAATCATATACACAATAAATGCCTTCTGAGGCATTATCCAGCCCGTAAGCAATCGCGGCTGCGGTAGGTTCATTAAGCAGTCTAAGTACGGATAAGCCTGCAAGCCTCGCAGCATCTTTGGTCGCTTGGCGTTGTGCATCATCAAAATAAGCTGGCACCGTAATCACCGCACCAGAAAGTTCACCACCCAAGCTTTCCTCTGCACGCAAGCGTAATACCTTAAGAATTTCAGCCGACACTTCCACTGGGCTAAGTTCACCCACCACGGTTTTTAGTTTCACCATACCAGGCGATTCAATGAACTCATAAGGCATGGTCTTGGCATCAGCTATATCGGCAATGCCTCGCCCCATAAAACGTTTGACAGAGACTATGGTGTTGCGTGGGTCTTTTGCCGCGTTGCTGCGAGCATCCCAACCCACATCAATCTCGCCATCGGCTTGATAATGCACTACTGACGGCAGCAAGGCGCGACCGGCCACGTCAGGCAAGGCAACGGCTGTACCGCTACGCACTGAAGCCACCAGTGAATGCGTGGTACCTAAGTCAATACCGACCGCCAAACGATGTTGATGTGGTGCGGCGCTTTGCCCGGGTTCTGTAATTTGCAGGAGTGCCATTTAGGAGCCTAACCGATCTAACGCATCGTCAATTTCAATGCGTAATTTTTCATAAAAACGTAACTCATTCACGCGTAAGTCTGCGGACTCGAAATCACTATGCTCATCCAAATCACTCGCCAGCTCTTGCACTTGCACATTAATTCGGTGTTTCAAGCGTTTAGATAGCGCTTCCAGCGCAAGCACATCACGGGCAGCACAGGCATCTTCAATTGCCTCGCGCCATTCCATTTGTGCCATTAAAAATTTAGCTGAAAGTGCTGGGGCTGATTCAGCCTTACCAGCAAGATTAATTAAACATTGCGCACGACTGCTTGGGTTGCGCAACATTTGGTAGCCATCATTGATGATCGTAGATTGCTGCAATGCAAAAAGCTGCTCAGCTTGTGTATGACTAGTATGCCGATCGGGGTGGGCTTCAGCTTGCAATTGCCGAAAAGTGAGATCAAGGCTATTTAAGTCAATCTTAAAGCGTGGCACCAAGCCAAACAGCTCAAAGTAATTGGTGTCTGTTAAGTGATTCATGGTGTTCTCTACTTTCATACTACATTTAGTTTAAAGCTAGGCAGAGAGCCGAAGGTATTGCAAATTCACACGACAAAGCATCAATGCAATTAAACGCTAAAACTCTCACCGCAACCGCAGTTTGCCTTGGCATTTGGATTGTTAAACTTAAAGCCTTCGTTCAAACCTTCTTTGGCGTAATCCAGTTCTGTGCCATCCATATATACCAAACTCGTCGGGTCTATCAGCACCTTCACACCATTGCTTTCAAAGATCATGTCTTCTGGCAGCGCTTCGTCCACAAACTCCAGCGTATAAGCCATACCTGAGCAACCTGATGTTTTAACACCCAAACGTAAACCGATACCCTTGCCACGGCTATCAAGAAATTTCTGCACGCGCGATGCGGCAGTTGTTGTTAAAGTAACAGCCATGTTGTTTCTCCTATTTAAGATAAAATAAATCCAAGTTGCTAAGCCAAACAAGGTGCGAGTAAAAAATTATGACGACGCATATATTTGATATGTAAGGAATAATTTTTCAAGCTACGCAGTGTGGCGACGGAAATTGGATTTATACCGAAAATGAACTGCCACAACCGCATGTTGCTGTTGCATTTGGGTTAGTAATCACAAAACGCGAACCTTCCAGACCTTCTTGGTAATCAATGGTTGCACCGACCAGATATTGAAAGCTCATGGAATCAACCAGTAGCGTGACGCCTTCTTTTTCCAAGGCTAAATCGTCTTCAGCCACTTGGTCATCAAAAGCAAAGCTGTATTGAAAGCCAGAGCAGCCGCCACCAGTCACATAAACGCGTAATTTAAGATTCGCATCACCCTCTTCAACCAGCATTTCGCTGACTTTGCCTG
>DAIDAH010000106.1 GCA_027310735.1 Methylotenera sp.
CGTTAATAGTGCGTTATTAAAGCGCTTATTTTCCTGCATCATCTACTGCAAATCACCTAAAACGTGCTATTTAAGGCCGTTTTTTCGCAATATTTAAGCGTTTTGTGCTTAGAACGCGTTATACAACATGTATAACTGAAGTGCGTTCTTAGAGCGTTGACTTTTCTGATTTGTACGCAGAAAATTATCTAAAACGTGCCATTATTGGCAATTTCTTAGCGATATTAACGTGATTCTCGCTTATATCGTGCTATACAACATGTATAACTGATAGTGCGTTCTTAGAGCGTGGCGATGCGTGCTTGGATTGTTACAAACAGCGCTAGTGCTTGAGCAAGACTTAGTTACGGTATCGTTACAGGCACTATCTGCTATCGTATTTCAGCATATGGTTTAAGTATCAAGACACGTATTCCAACCTATGATTCGTGCTAAGAGCGTGGAAAGTGCGTTCTTAGAGCGATGATATTCATACCTGCACACACGATAGTGCGATGATTTCATACCTATATGCACGACAATTTTATGTTTAATTTGCAATTTAGACCCATTAAAGGCCTGCTCTCGGCCATCGCAGAACTTCTGCTCGTGCTTACAGGTATAGTCTTCGTGCTTAGAGCGATGATGCTATCGTATCTCAGCCTATGGTTTCAAATCAAAGACACGTTGTTCGGCCTATGTTTCGTGCTAAAAATGCACCTATTATTGCTAAAAATCCGCCTATTAGTGCCAATAAACCACAATATATAGTATTTGCAAAGTGAGTAAACACACAAGCAGCTAAATTCGTTGTTGAATATATGAATATCGTTGGTCGACCTATGCTCTGTTTTAGGTCGCGATTTTCGACCTTTAAAAAATATGTATAATCGTAGTATGACTACGAATAAAGACAACAAATTAAAACTCTTATACTTGAAGCTAAGCACTGTTAAGCAAATGCAATAGTGTAAAGACTGTGAGATTCTTTTTAAGTGTCGCTTTGGGAATAAATTAAAGTGCGTTCTTAGAGCGTGGACGTTCGTGCTTAGAGCTCGCACGCTTCTCAATAATATTCCCTCAAACGAAAATGGTGCGTTTTTTAGAGCGATGATTATCCTTAATCATATGTCCTTAAACAGTGTTATTAAGCTGTCTCTTAGCAATATTGAGAGAATTCTTATCATCAATCAGCAGTTTCTTAATGAACTCGCGCTTAAAGTGCGCACACTCTTAGACAATATGTCCCTCGCTAAAAAGTGCGTTCTTAGAGCGATGTATTAACACACAAGCGACTACAACCACTGTTGAGCATATGAATATCGTTGATCGGCCGATGGTTACGCTCTCAGAGAAACATATAATGCATATCTAACCTAACACTAAATACCTGGTAATATCTGTCGACTTGGACAGTATTATGACCAAGAAATAGTTAGGTGCGTATTCCAGCCAAACACACCACCATTTGCAGCGCAAACCCGCCAGTGATTACAGATGAAACCCGCAACTAATTACAACCAAATCGCCACTTAACTAAATGAGTGCTGTTGTTTAAGTTGACAACACAATAAATGTTGTTAGAGTAAACAACATGAAAGCACAATTATTACTAAAAAGAAGATTGGTATTAAGTGAATCTGCTTTCGCAGAAATGGTGATTTGGCAGGTACAGACACCGTTAGAAGGTTCTGCACATGATTATAAATATCGGCTGGCTTATTTTGTGAATGGAGTATGCATACTTCGTTATGATAATGAAGCAGGTAAAGGCAATCATCTGCACATCAACGAACAAGAAGCTAACTACAATTTCGTATCATCCGAACAACTGCTTAAAGACTTTTTTGCGCAAATTAAGCGTATGGAGAACTCACTATGAAAACCGTTACATTATCAGTTGAATCAATTAATAGCGTCATGGATAGCGCATTACAGGCGTTTAGTGGCAAGGCTCAAGGTGCATATATTAGTTTTGCAAGCCTTGATTTACTATGGAAAGTATTAGCCCCTAACCGTATGGCAATAGTAAAAACATTAACTGGTAGCGAACCATTGGCCTTACGAGAAAGTGCAAGGCGAGTGGGCCGCGATATTAAGGCTGTGCACACTGATGTGCAAATGTTACTAAAGACTGGGATCTTAGAAAAAACTGAACTTGGCAAGATTGCTTTTGGCTATGATGCTATTCATGTGGACTTTATGTTGGAAGCTGCTTAATACACGATGTGTGCTATTTTATAGTAATTGCTGAAGCGCCACTTTTAATGGTTTCCTTTGAGGAGATGCTCCGTCTGTGGCAATCAAGACCATGCGGACCACAATGCGGCAAAGGTGATTAATCACGTGGCATCAGGTTGTTTGGTTAGCTTTAAGGAGTAATTGATGTACATTAAAATAGAAAGTACGAATGACTTTTTTGCTAGAGGTAGAGTTACTGCATCTTTAGCAGATAAAGAATTACTACAAAATGAGAGCCGAATTGTTAGTTTTGAAAATGCGGAAGATTTAGCTAAGGTAGTGTCAGCCGCAAAGATTGACTTATTTAGATCAATTCGATCTCACTCAGGGTCAATTACAGACATATCTAAAAGATTAAATAGAGACCGTTCTGCTGTTAAGCGTGATATAGATGTATTGAAATCCATTGGCTTGGCCAATGTACGAACCATGAGTAACGCAGGTCATGGCACTAAGAAAGAAGTAGTTGCTTGTGATAACCAAGTCTTTATGGCTTGGTAAGTCTATCTAATACCTACCCAATCTAATTATTGGTGGTATAAGCCTCATATTGAAAATACCCTTACAAACCAATAATCCTAGCTACAGCAGGTTCAGCTTCACCCATAATTTATTTAGCAATGCAAAAAACAGATGGGAGGCACATACGCCTTTCAACTACTATGGAATAACATCATATTTTTGCATCGCATCTGCAAATACTTTCATCGCTTCAGACAACGCATTACTCGAAGATTCCCGAACAACTTTCAAATCATTAAAAACGTCTTTTTTAAAAAATTCCACAGCCGTTGATTTAGACGCGTTATTGATCTTACGCAGACCACAATCAATCCCGGTTTGAATCAACGTTATAAGTACAGCATCAACACGATCAAGATAATCTAGCGTTGAGTTTCTCTCACTCCTATGACGAAAGTACTGGCGCTTAATTGAATCTACCAGCCAATAATCGTCCATAGACCGACTATACGCATCAAGCTTGTCAAGCGCTACAGCTGAGATATCTGCAAGTACATTATTACTCTGCCTAACATCTTTTTGACTAAGTATCTCACCTATACGTACAGCACCAGCAACTTTCATTATGATGTCCATGGTAGGCTCAATAGGTATAGCATTAAGATTCATACCTTCACCGGTGATGATTAATTTCGCACCATGTACATACACTATCTTCAGCAATTGATCAGCAAACTCAGAATTTACCAGGCTATAATCACCCAGCACAATTATGGTCTTGTCATTAATCGTAGTCGAAGCGTTTTCAATGCCTATAAGAAAATCTGAGATTTCGCACGATTTGATGCGCGCATTTTTTTGCAATCGATGCGCATCTGAATGCATCAGTGCTAAGCCCATCATCTCGTAACCGTGCGCCTCAAAAACGAAACGTATGCCATGAAGCGTATCTGACTTATCTTCACCAGCAGAAGATTCCACCACTTTCATTGAACCTTGTGAACAAACATGGTGAATAGCAGCAGCCTGCTCATCGGACATTCTGGTATTCTTGGCAATCGCCGTATTGACAGCAGCCTGATCTATTGAATGCTTACCATCTGTGCTCAGTTGTTTGGCATAGGTAAGTAATGAAAGCTCTGCCTTAAACATATCCAGAGTGCTGTAAATTGTACGTTTTTTGCCATCTGCGCCTAGTTTAACCATGCCGATCTTAACCTCAGCTACGCGTCTTTTAATTTCGGCCAAAGGTGCACCAATTGATTGCTCAGAAACATACCTATACAGCGATTGTTCTGTAAACATGGATTTGTCACGTGTAAGTGCAACCCCAGCACTACGCCACTTACCATCATCAATGATTGGATTACTCTGCCCTTCTTTCAATGCACTTAATACATTAAAAGAAAATGTATCAGCTTCAAGCAGCCACCTATCCTGCATAATCGCTGGCGAATAATCATACTTCTTGTTTATCCTAGTTTTAGCCCAAATTTCATCACGTTGCCTCGCAGTGCCTTCAAGCCCACCTTCAGCAATTAATTCGTTGATCTCATTGCGGCGTGATGACCAGAACTCAATCAGTTCTAGCTTAACATCACAGATAATGAAGCTACCTTTATCGTCTTTTTTAAACTGTAATCCAGGAAATGCTTGATGTAGGTGATGAGCCACTGCAGCACGAAAATATGCGCCCGTAGCGACTTGCCAAAGCATGATATGCTTCGACTCAATCGTACCAAATGTACCGTCAAGATGTTGGCAAGTATTAAATATAATGTTGTGAAAATGTCGCTGTGGATCACCGTTTCGATTACTTGAGTGCGGCCAAGTGGCTGCTATTAGCCGTACAGCTTCATTTCTTACTCCTTGTCCTCCTCGACGTGAGACGCCAGCCCTTTCTGATAGAAATAACAACGCATCTTCATTTGCTCTTGCTAAGGCTGACTCAATTGCTTCACGCTGTAAATCACTGGCAACAGCCCAAATTGCGCTTACAGATTTAGGCACAGAAAAAGTTGCATCGAACCCTGCTGTATGGGCGCCATCAACAGTCTGTGTGAGCTTCTTTCCTTGTGGAGAACGCCCTGCCAAAAGATTAGAAAATATCACATGATTCACAATGCATCCATGTTGAATGCCCTCAATTACTCCATGCGGATCAAACCATACCCCTGATGGCTCACAACCTTTTGCTTGTGTGAAATAATCATCAATGCTGTGATCTTCAATAAGCTCATCATTGGCGGAGTCCGTGTAGTATTTGCCGGCATTAGCTCCTTTTGAAAGTCGCTTATATGACATGAATGTCATCATGAATGGCGACAAATGATTGAGAGTGTCTGAATTATAAATATCAATGAACTGATGACTTAATACTGCACAAATTGAAAATATCATTAAATCAACTCCACATAGCAATCCATAATCAGTCATCCTTCACAATTCTTTGTGTTAACGCCTTTACCAACGTCGCATTCGTTACTGTAAGTTGCTCTACTTGTAATGCTAAAGAGGCGAGCTCTTTGGTCATCATTTCGAGTCGTTCAACTGATTGAATATCAAACCCATTTATAGATGGTCCGAAAGTTGAGTCAGATTTTTCCATCTGCTCTCGAACAGTTAAAAAGATAGCTTGTGTAGACTCATTCACAACCTCCATTCGATTACCCACCAAGGTTACCATTTGCACTAATTCATTGGATTGTCTTTCAAACTGATCATCATGATTAACAAGCATGCTGCGTATGCGGTCAACAGCACTATCGACTCCATCGGACAAGAGCATATGATTAACTGCCAAACGCATAAACTCACTTCTGTTTGCGCAACCATGCTTTTTTGCACTGAATGCAATCTGCGTATCAACATCTTTCAAAAATTTTATTGATATAGTTTTACCGAATTCACCCATCACTAGCCTATACATTTAATATGTTATATATACTCTAGCATCATCTTGATACTTAACAAAGTCAACTTGTAATACGACGGGAACCCAGTACTGATCGGACTAAACGAGGAATTGACTCTAATCTTGTTAAGAAGAGTGCGTGGGGTGCGGTTGGGCTGTATCTAACTTATTGGGTGATCAAACCATCACAATGATGCTGCAATTTGGTTGCCAATAAAATACTGATTAGAGAAGTTAGCAGGTGTTTGGTTATCAATTCTTTTACATTCCGCCGAATGTGATTATGATTATAAAAACAGCTCATAACATTCAAGGATCACACGTTTAAGCATCCTGCACAAATGATTTATGCCCTGCACTTCTAGTTAGTCATGCACTCGAACAAAGTTTCAGCCATAAAAAAGTGCCCTCACAACACCCTCAATGTGATATCACTTTTTACATCATCAATTTCCTAAGAAAACCAAGCCTAGACTCAAAAGCCAGTGAAAATTAGGTGACTAAAAGTGATGGCACTCTGCCCTCACTCTGATATCACATTTTGACTGCACAATTAGCATGCGCCACCGAGTGCAGTTGTTAAAAAGCAATTAGCATTTACACAAAAAGTGCCAAATCCAGAAACTCACACAGTTATGTTAGAAGCTGATGTCTTTGCTAACGGACGCAAGGCACGTTTTGCAACTGGTAATGAGTTATTCAATGCCCTCAACAATGATGCTCCGTATTTAATGATTAATCACAAAATTCAGATTTGTATTCTAATCACGGAATCTTAGCCAATGACAAAAACATAGGAGAAGGATCAGGAGACCTATCCCCATCAAGCAGGGAGAACCCAAGATTTTGATAGAAACCAATAGCGCCTTTGTCTCCATCAAGATACATGCCATAGCTGCCGATTTGATTTGCCACATTCTTAGTCATCATTAGAGCCTCTCGCATTAAACGTTTCCCAAGATTCTGCCCTTGATACGCATTATCAATACCAAGCATAACTAACCGTGTACAAGGAATGATGCGGGGAAGAGAGCCTAACTGTAACGATGATAATGACGCCATGCTGATACTATGCTGTGCCAACGTATAAAAGCCAACGAATTTATTGTTGTCGGCGTTATCGATTAGAACGTAGGCTACACACAATTTTTGTTTAGCCTGCTTTTTTAGACTCTGATGGACATATTTATTGATGATAGTATTACCACAATCAAATTTTTTTTGGTCAGTGTAGGTTTGGTCCGGATCGTAGGGCGCCAGCTTGATAGTCATGCATCAAACTTTTCAAGAGCTGGCAACGCCATCAACTCTTTCATAGCTGGAGTTGGTTGATCAGTATTTCTGAGAGCTTGCACCAAATTCAACTGCCCTTGATTTGAAAGATTGATGTTAGCGTGATCTCTTACTACCTGACGAGCTTTTTCAATCGCTGACACAAGAACGAAAGCAGTCAAATCCATGCCGTCTAAACTAGCAGCCTTGACCAATAATTCCTTCATTGATTCAGATGTTCTAAGCTCCATTCTTGCCTGACGAAGTGTAGTGGACATAGTTACCTCCTAGCTAATTAATAGCTAACATTGTACGGATGTAAACCGTACATTGCAATGCAATTTGCATGCATGGCTAACAATCTTAACTTCTTCGCCAGCATGAATTCCTAGGATGGGCTTGATATGAAATGACTGGTGAAATTATTGGAATTAAAAATTCCATATTTAACAAAAAGATGTAACATACCACACGATATATTTTAAGTTATTGATTTAAAACAATATATTAAATATTCCATCCGTTAAATAAAAGAAGGCCAACTATGCACACTAATCAATTTAACCATGAATTTAGAGATTCTTTAAATAGCTTTTGCAAATCTAATCCAGATAGGAAGCTGAACATTTGGATCAATTCTCTTTCCAAAAATGATCTGAGTAGACTGAAGGATCAGTTGATTGGGGCCATAGCCCCATATAGTAGCCACACAACTAATCAAATCACTGACATTCATTTATTAGCATTTGAAATAGCTTCAATGAATCGAAAAAGACGAGTTATGACCATGCAGCCAGAAAAAAGAATGACTATAATTAAAGCCTTATATGACCAAGTATCCAGTATAGGTTAGCCCTGCCATTGATGCGGCCTAATTGGAAAATTAAGTTTATCCAAATACCTATCATGTAATTCTTTTTAGCGAAGGCACGCATATATAGAATTGTGAAATCCCATCTATTTTGATGGAATGGGATTTCACATTTTAATTCAGCATATCTAAATAGATGCTCTCAATGCCGCAGCCTTATCAGTAGCTTCCCACGTAAACTCTGGCTCATCACGACCAAAATGGCCGTAAGCAGCAGTTTTAGCATAGATTGGGCGAAGCAAATCCAGCATCTTGACAATGCCTTTTGGACGCAAATCAAAATGCTCCAACACCAAAGCCGTCAACACCTCGTTCGAGACTTTACCTGTACCATAGGTTTCCACCATCACTGAAGTTGGACGAGCAACACCAATCGCGTAACTCACCTGTACCAAACAACGTGAGGCTAATCCTGCGGCAACAATGTTTTTCGCCACATAACGACCAGCATAAGCTGCTGAACGATCTACTTTTGATGGATCTTTACCTGAGAATGCACCACCACCATGTGGCGCAGCACCGCCGTAGGTATCGACAATAATCTTGCGACCAGTCAAACCACAGTCGCCTTGCGGACCACCTACTACAAAGCGTCCAGTTGGGTTAACCAGATATTTGATATCACCTTTAATTAATTCTTTAGGCAACATTGGCTTGATAATTTCTTCAATCGTCGCTTCACGAATTGCATCCAGCGTCATTTCTGGCGCGTGTTGCGTAGAAAGCACTACGGTATCAATTTTGTATGGCTTGCCATCAACGTATTGCACTGTGACTTGTGATTTAGCATCTGGGCGTAGCCAAGGCAAACGACCATCTTTACGCAGCTGCGCCTGACGCTCCATCAAACGATGGCTTAACCAAATTGGTAATGGCATCAATTGGGGAGTTTCATCTACGGCATAACCAAACATCAAGCCTTGATCGCCTGCACCTTGGTCTAGCGGGTCATCGTGCGCACCATCTACACCTTGTGCAATGTCTGGTGACTGTTTGTCGTAGGCGACTAATACCGCACAACCTTTGTAGTCGATACCGTATTCTGTATTGTCGTAGCCGATACGTTTAATCGCATCGCGTGCTACTTTAATGTAGTCCACATTAGCTGTTGTGGTGATTTCACCTGCCAACACGATTAAACCTGTATTCGCCAGCGTTTCTGCGGCTACGCGAGCAGTAGGGTCTTGAGTTAAAATAGCATCTAAAATGCTATCGGATACTTGGTCTGCAAGTTTGTCTGGATGGCCTTCAGAAACAGATTCTGAAGTAAAAAGATATTCGTTCATTGTGCGCCTTGGGAAAATATAATAAATTTGAAATGTTTTTCATACTAAAGGCTAAAGCATGAAAAACAGGTCAACGTTGAACTTGCTATTCTACCTAACTAATTAAACAATACGCATGAAAATATGTGTTAATGCAATATCAATTTATAATGGTCATATGAAATTAAAATTCACAAAAATGCATGGCATAGGCAATGACTTCGTGGTCATTGATGGCGTATCACAAAAATTTGATCTATCGCCTGAGCAAATCCAGAAACTGGCGCACCGTAATTTTGGCATAGGCTTCGACCAGCTGTTATTGGTTGAGCCTTCCGATGTTGCCGACTTCAAATACCGTATTTTTAACGCAGACGGCAGTGAAGTCGCCCAATGCGGTAAC
>DAIDAH010000107.1 GCA_027310735.1 Methylotenera sp.
ACCAAATACTGTGCAAGACATTGCCAGATTAGTGGCGCATGCGCACCGTTATCATGCTGAAGTATTTGTGGCGCTGAATACCATTTTTCATGATAACGAGCTGGAGGGCGCACGTGAACTCGCGTATCAGTTATATGATGCAGGTGCCGATGCGCTGATTGTGCAGGACATGGGGTTGCTGGAGATGGATTTACCCCCAATCCAACTGCATGCCAGTACGCAGACTGACATTCGCACAGTAGATAAAGCTGTGTTTCTGGATCAAGTCGGTTTTTCGCAAATAGTACTGGCACGTGAGTTAGACTTAAACACCATCAAAAAAATTGCTGATTCAACAGAATGTAATCTGGAGTTCTTTATCCACGGCGCTTTATGCGTCGCCTTTAGTGGGCAATGTTTTATCAGCCACGCCCACACCGGACGCAGCGCCAACCGCGGCGAATGCTCGCAGGAGTGTCGCTTACCCTATACGCTGGAGGACGCGCAAGGCCGCATTATCGGCAAAGACAAACACTTTCTTTCCATGAAAGATAATGACCAAAGCATGAACCTACGCGCCTTGATTGACGCGGGTGTCAGCTCATTCAAAATTGAAGGTCGCTACAAAGATTTACCTTATGTAAAAAATGCCACTGCACACTATCGTGAGTTGCTGGATGAGATTTTGGAATCCAGACCAGACCTAGCTAAATCCTCATCCGGAGATTGCACTTATACCTTCACGCCACAACCTGAAAAAACCTTTAATCGTAGCGCCACGGATTACTTTGTGAATGGCCGCAAACCAGACATTGGCGCTTTTGATACACCAAAATTTTCGGGTGAAGAGTTAGGAAAAATCAGCAAAGTTGGTAAAGATTTTATTGAAGTCGAAACCACGGTTGAACTGCACAATGGCGATGGTGTATGCTTTTTTGACGTGCATAAAGAGCTGGTTGGCCTGCGCGTGAATACTGTGGAAGGCAAGCGCCTATACCCAAACGAAATGCCAGAGGATGTGCGCCGTGGCATGACTGTATTCAGAAATCGTGACCACGCCTACATGCGGCTACTGGAAAAAGACTCTGCGCAGCGCAAGATTCCCGTGCAAATGACATTCGCAGAAACAGGCAATGGTTTTGCGCTTACCATCACGGACAGCAATGGTTTTAGTGCTACCGCAGCATGTACTGCTGACAAACAACCTGCACAAAATCTGGAAAAAGCTGAAACCAGCCTGCGCGAGAATCTAAGCAAACTTGGCAACACAGATTTTGCAGTGTCAGAAATCAACATAGCAGCTACACAAGCATGGTTTATCCCCGCCTCTGCCATCAACAATCTACGTAGAGAAGCTATTGAGCAACTACAACAAGCACGTGCAGTAGGTTATCAACGCCCACCACGCAGAGCCGCAGCAGAACCGCGCGCCATCTACCCGGAAGACACCTTAAGCTATCTTGCCAATGTGTATAACCGAAAAGCACGCACATTTTATGAAAAGCATGGCGTCAAGCTTATCGCCGCGGCCTATGAGGCCAACAAAGAATTAGACGAAGTACCACTCATGATTACCAAACACTGCCTGCGCTTTAGCCACGGCATGTGTCCGAAAGAAGCCAAAGGCGTAATTGGCGTGCAAGGCACAGTGACAGCCGAACCAATGACACTTATAAACGGCAATGATACCTTTACTCTGAAGTTTGACTGCAAGCCTTGCGAAATGCACGTGATGGGTAAAATTCGCAAGCCAGTTCTGCAAATGTCCGCGCCACAGCCAGTACACTTTATGTCAAGAAAGTGATCCCGCGTATCGAACTACTGCGGACGCTCCTTTTTGTGTAAGCGCTTATTCTCATACATCCGCGTATCAGCCAGATGCATCACCATACTGTAATTGGCTGGATGCTCATAAATGAACGCGGTTCCCGCACTAGCGCCTGCATACTCAAACCCATGCGCTTGCAAATACGCCATCGCCTTATCTAACTCAGCTCGAATCGCAACCTCATTACCAGTAGGGCAAGTAATGGCAAACTCGTCACCGCCCAAACGATGCAAGGTAGCCAAACTACCCAACTTCTCACGTAGCACAAAACTAAATTCACGCAACAATTGATCGCCATAAGCATGACCATACGTATCGTTATAGTATTTGAGATGATCCAGATCCAGCATCGTAATGCTACCGCTTTCAGGCAAAGCATGAATCGCGCGCTCTAGCGCAATACGATTAGGCAATCCAGTAAGCTTATCTGTTCTTGCTTGCGTTTCACTTGCATCAAGTGCAGCCAGCGCCAATTCTTTTTCTTTAAACAACTCGCTAAATTGATAGCTGAGCACAAACGATAGTAGCAGTGCTTCTATCGTTACAGCAATCAACCCTAAATGTTCAATATAAAAAGTATATCCAGCAAAATGTTGAGCCGTAATCGTCAAACCACCTAAAATAAAAAAGGTAAGAATCGCTATCAAATAGTAACGGGCCGTCATATTCTTTTTTCTACTCAAATCAATGCTACAAACCAATCCCAAGCACAGGAAAACACCAACGCCGTAGCGTGCCATTTGCATCATCCAGTTTGGTGAAAATAAACCCCAAAGTGCAAACACAACCAATATGCCAAGCGCATATTGAATAAGGCGATACATATCAGGATGATTTTCCCGCTCTATATTGAGCAAGCCTTTTACAAAGAAAATGTAAGCGATATTGGAAAATAAAATAGGCATCGCACTCAAATAAAACCAGTGCATGCCAAACGTATCAGAAAATACCAATAGGGATGTGCCTTGCAATAGCAAGTTACCTAAAATAAATAGCGCATACATACCATGCACCATCTGTCTTCTGATCAAACCCAGCACAATGTAGTAGGCCATTAAGCCCGCTAATACTCCCATGCACAAAAGTGCAATTACATTGCCAAGCTTAATTGCCTGCTGATACTGTTCGCGACCGTCAATATACGGCGCTGGCTGTGCAATGAGATAAGGTGTTTTAAGTAAGGTTTGGAGCGTATAGTTGCCAGCATCTAAATGCAACACTCGCCCATGCCTTAATGCAAAAGGGTTAACAACAGTACTGCTAATACCGCCTTCCAAATGCGCAATCACGCCTTGGCGACTATTTAAAATGGTATGTTTAAACGAAGAAAATGTACTGGTATTTTTAAAATCGATGACGTATTCACCCGATTGAGCAACATGCAATTGCCCATTAAAGAGAAAGTCGCCACCAGTTAAAGGCAGCGCATTAATCGCTACAGAAGGATGATTAACTTCGTACCACTGCCCAGCGATTTGAGCCGGATTAGCATGACAAGTAGAAATTAAAAATAAGAAGAAACCTGCGCAAATTGCGAGGTGTCGTATCAAGAAGGAAAAACCTGCGCGGATGTTTTGTTTTTTGTGACGGCACATCAAAAGCATACCTCGTTGTGGTATCTATTGTTATTTATGTTTAAGTCAACATGCCAGACTTACATATTATTCTTGACGCATATTTTTCTTGAAAGGAAACATGCATCAAATTATTTAAGTATTCATGCCGGATGCCACATACACCACGTAACGGGCACAACAACAAAATATGGTTGCAGTGCCCATACGAATTAGCAATTAAGCCTTTTTCACAAACTCCGATTTAAGCTTCATCGCACCGATACCGTCAATTTTGCAGTCAATATCATGGTCACCGTCTACAAGGCGAATGTTTTTGACTTTAGTACCCACTTTAACCACCAATGAAGAGCCCTTTACTTTAAGGTCTTTAATCACGGTAATGGTGTCGCCATCTTGTAGCACATTGCCATTCGAGTCACGGATGACTTTGGTTTCCTCTGCGCTGGCTTCAGTTGCATCCTTGCTCCACTCATGTGCACATTCCGGGCAAACATACATATCGCCATCTTCATAGGTATATTCCGAATTACATTTAGGACACTTAGGTAAATTACTCATACTTACTTTCTTTATAAATTAATGGATATTCAAAAATTGCAGTTTGCACACGAGAACAGAAATCCAGATTTCGCCTAAACCACTTTAGCAAAAATTAGATTAATACCGTACTACTGAAACATTGAGAGCTTAAATATTAAACCTATGGCAATGAGTATTCAATCATCTATCGGACGACTGCCAACTTTAACGCAACTAAATCTCGCGCAACATTACCTGATACAAGGCTTCTACCTTGTCACGCGCCCAAGGAGTTCTACGCAGAAACTTTAAGCTGGAGGCAATACTCGGATCATGCGTGAAACAGCGTACCGGAATACGCTCCGACAATTCCGGCCAGCCATAGTGAGCTGCCAGCGCAGTGACAATTACCTCCAACGTAACCCCATGCAAGGGGTTGTTACGTTGTATCTGCGGAGCAGTTTCAGGGTGCGTCTTATCTGTCATACTCGCTAGCCAATTACTGCGTTACGACCATTTCCATTTCAGTGTCGTATTCCTTCACCATATCCAGCACGGCATCGGCAAACTCATCGTCATAATCGTTAGTCCACTCAGCATCCACAGCGTCATCACTGGTAATCATCGGCGTAAATGTCATATCCAGAAAATTACCGTCGCCTGTATCAATCACAGTAAATCCATCTTGGTGCTCAACCAACTCCCAATTGTCTGGCACTTCCATACCTAGCGTAATGGTGACTTGTAGTTTTTTCATGTTGTTATCCTAAATTAATATTGAGTAATCGTTAAATGCAGTATACACCCCATCGCCATGCCAAATGAGACAAGGCAGAGTTAAGAGGATAACGACAGCAAGACATATTCAAAAAGAGCAATGTTATCAATGACAAAACTTATGGTGCAGGGTTCATCATCGTTAAGTGTAATCGCTCAATCTCTTGCATCACTTCTGGTGAAAGCTTTGTATTCCAGGCATCAATATTCTCTTTCAGTTGCGTCATGGTCGTCGCGCCAATAATGGTGCTACTCACGAACCAGCGATGATAAACAAACGACAGCGCCATTTGTGTTGGCGTCATGCCATGTTCACGCGCTAACTTTGCATAAGCAGCGCTGGCTGGCACGACATTAGGTTTTTTGTAACGCTGAGCGTAGCCTAAAAACATAGTCACACGCCCTTTTGCTGCAGGATCATCAATATATTTAGCGGTCAGATGCCCAAAAGCCAGTGGCGAATAAGCCAGCAGGCCGATGTTTTCACGATACAGCACTTCAGTCATGCCGAACTCCATACCGCGGTTAATCAGGTTATAGCAATTTTGCACACTGGCGATGCGTGGCAAGTTGTACTCTTTGGCAATGCGCAGGAACTCCATCAAGCCCCACGGCTGCTCATTAGACAGCCCGACATAGCGGATTTTTCCTTCTTGCACCAACTCAGATAAAGCTTCGAGTTGCGCATGGATAGACACCCAGACTTTCTCCTCACCTTGTTGATAGATGCCGGACTCAAACTCATTGGCAGGATCAAACAAATACTGCCCGAACATCGGCACATTGCGTTCCGGCCAGTGTAGTTGGTACACGTCTATGTAATCTGTTTGCAAGCGTTTGAGCGAACCTTCAATCGCCGCACGGATATTGGCACGATCTAGAGATGGCGGTCCACCGCGTATCCAGCCCATACCGCGGCGCGGCCCTGAGACTTTTCCACCTAGAATAATTTTGTCGCGCGGCTGGTTTTTAAGCCAAGTACCCACAATAGTTTCGGTACGTGTGTAGGTTTCTGCCTTCGGTGGCACAGGGTACATTTCAGCGGTATCAATAAAGTTAATGCCTTGCGCGACAGCATAATCAAGCTGCTCATGCGCATCGGCCTCACTATTTTGATCGCCATAAGTCATGGTTCCTAAGCATATTTTAGAAACATTTAAATCCGTATCAGCTAATTTTGTGTATTCCATACAATCAACTCCAATATCCTTTACGACCAGCACATTGAGTGCCTCTAAAAATTGTTTTATGGGATGCAGTGCCAGACGCACGGAGCACAGCTACCGAGATAGTACGCTTTGTACATTGAGCTTGCGAGCACCGCGCAACGCAGCATACGACTTTGCAAGTGCTTTAGCGCTTAGCAAGTCGGAGTCCCTTTGTAGTGCAATACGCCCTTAAAACAATTTTTAGAGGCACTCACTTGAAATCATCTAAATCAACCCAATGTTAGCAATCGAAGTATGAGAGTGCTAAAATGCCTCATTACCTAATGCAATTTTTTATTAACTATTAGCAGCATAACTCATCAGGAGAAATTGAATGAAAATTCGTCCACTACACGATCGCGTCATTGTAAAACGTTCAGAAGAAGAGCGTACAACCGCTTCAGGCATTGTAATTCCAGATAGCGCAACAGAAAAACCTGATCAAGGCATTGTGCAGGCAATTGGCTCTGGCAAACGTGATGACAGCGGCAAAGTAATCGCTTTAGACGTTAAAGTTGGCGACAAAGTGTTATTCGGTAAATACGCAGGCCAAACTGTTAAAGTTGATGGCGAAGAGTTATTAGTAATGCGTGAAGAAGACATCATGGCAATTGTTGAAGCGTAATTAAAAGCTTCCAAAGAACATTTTTCATAGAATTTCAGGAGATTTAACATGGCAGCAAAAGACGTAAGATTCGGTGACGAAGTTCGCCAAAAAATGACAAACGGCGTGAATGTTCTCGCTAACGCAGTTAAAGTAACTTTAGGTCCTAAAGGCCGCAATGTAGTGTTAGAGCGTTCATTCGGCGCACCTACTATCACTAAAGATGGCGTGTCAGTAGCTAAAGAAATCGAATTAAAAGACAAATTCGAAAACATGGGCGCACAAATGGTGAAAGAAGTCGCTTCAAAAACTTCTGACATCGCTGGTGACGGTACAACAACAGCTACAGTGTTAGCACAAGCAATCATCCGTGAAGGCATGAAATCTGTTGCTGCTGGTATGAACCCAATGGATTTGAAACGCGGTATTGATAAAGCAGTTGCTGCAGCTATTGCTGACTTAAAAGCACAATCAAAACCATGTACTACAAGCAAAGAAATCGCTCAAGTGGGCTCTATTTCAGCTAACTCTGACGCTTCTATCGGCCAAATCATTGCTGATGCAATGGACAAAGTAGGTAAAGAAGGCGTGATTACTGTTGAAGACGGTTCAGGCTTAGAAAGCGAATTAGACGTAGTTGAAGGCATGCAGTTTGACCGTGGCTACTTGTCACCATACTTCATCAACAATCAAGAACGTCAAATTGCATTGTTAGACAACCCATTCGTGTTATTGCACGACAAAAAAATCTCAAACATCCGTGACTTGTTGCCAACTTTAGAGCAAGTAGCTAAATCTGGCCGTCCATTGTTGATCATCGCTGAAGACGTTGATGGCGAAGCATTGGCAACATTGGTTGTGAACAACATCCGCGGCATCTTGAAAACAACAGCAGTTAAAGCACCTGGTTTCGGTGACCGTCGTAAAGCCATGTTGGAAGACATCGCTATCTTGACTGGCGGTACTGTGATTGCTGAAGAAGTTGGCTTGAAACTTGAAAACGTAACGCTTGAGAACTTAGGTCAAGCTAAACGTATTGAAGTGGGTAAAGAAAACACAATCATCATTGATGGTGCTGGTGTTGAAGCGAACATCAAATCACGCATTACACAAATCAAAACTCAAATCGAAGAAGCGACTAGCGACTATGACCGTGAAAAATTGCAAGAACGCGTGGCTAAATTAGCTGGCGGTGTTGCAGTAATCAAGGTTGGCGCAACAACTGAAATAGAAATGAAAGAGAAAAAAGCCCGCGTTGAAGATGCATTACACGCAACACGTGCAGCAGTTGAAGAGGGTATTGTTGCTGGCGGCGGCGTTGCATTGATTCGTGCACGTAAAGCAATCGCTCTAGTTAAAGGCGACAACCATGACCAAGATGCAGGCGTGAAAATTGTATTGCGCGCTGTTGAAGAGCCATTACGCCAAATCGTACAGAACGCTGGCGTTGAACCATCAGTGGTTGTGAACAACGTAGAAGCTGGCTCTGGCAACTATGGCTACAATGCTGCTAACGAAACATACGGTGACATGGTAGAAATGGGTGTTCTTGACCCAACTAAAGTAACACGTTCTGCATTGCAAAATGCGGCTTCAGTAGCTGGCTTAATGTTGACAACTGACTGCATGGTTGCTGAACTGCCTAAAGAAGACGGCCCAGCAATGGGTGGTGGTGATATGGGTGGTATGGGCGGCATGGGCGGTATGATGTAATTTTTTGCATCAATCAGTTCAGTGATACGGCGTTGCCTATCCTAGCCATACTAATTGTATTGCCTACGGATAGGCGCCTTGTCTCACTTTCCTGCTTAACGCAAAACGTATTAATCAGGTATTTAAAAAAACAAAACCCGCTTCGGCGGGTTTTGTTTTATCTAAGTGTGATATTTAAATGTAAAGAGGGCAACTGGTTGCCGACACGTTAAATATAATGTACAAACATTAATAGAGACGTTGCCTTTGGTTTATATAAAAGAATAAATGTGAGAAATATAAATATATTATCTTTAGTTCAAGCTTACAGCTCCTTGCAAAAAGAAAGCTACGAGAGCTTTTTACACTATCATGGTATAAAACTAAAAAACGAGGAAGTTAAGGATTTAGCATCACTGGTGAAAGCTTTATCTGACCAATCAAGTAAAAAAGATATCTTCAATCAGTTTTATGTAGGGTATCTAATACCACAAATAGGCAAAGAATTTGACTTGTTGCGGTTTGGCAAAGAGTCCATTATTAACATAGAACTTAAGAAAACCTCCACGCCAGCAAAAATACAAAAACAATTAAAACGGAACAAATACTATCTAAGCTTTATTGAGAAAAAGATACACAACTATTGTTTTCAATCAGACACTGGAGAATTATTTTATCTAAGTGATACCGATGAGTTAAAGAATGCCGACTTTTCATACTTAATAAAACTATTAGAAGACCAGAAAATCGAGAATATTTCTAACATTGACATCCTATTCAACCCGTCTAATTACTTAGTATCACCATTTAACTCTACTGAGAAATTTATAAAAAACGAATACTTTTTGACGAAGCAACAAGAAACAGTAAAAGTCGAAATACTAAATACTATAGAAAATGAAACAACCGCTAGCTTTATCTCTGTTACAGGAAGCGCTGGCACTGGAAAAACTTTATTAACGTACGATATTGCTAAAAAACTTAGGCTTGATGGCAAAAAACCGCTAATCATACATTGCGGAATATTAAACGATGGGCAACATAATCTAAAAAACGAGCATGGGTGGGACATTACTTCTGACCTGCTCCCCACTTGCACTACCAATCTAAATTGAAATAAAGTCCACTTTTAGGAGTGGAAGAATGAAGAAGAGTAGATACAAAGAAGAACAAATCATTGGTTTTTTGAAGGAAGCAGAAGCAG
>DAIDAH010000108.1 GCA_027310735.1 Methylotenera sp.
CTGTATTTGCCGCCACACCTTGCACATTGGGGTATTGCAGTTTCAAACGGCACTGAAGACTGCATGACTTACTCTATTGGCTTTCGGGCACCTAAGCATCAAGAGTTGGTTACTGAGTTTTTTGGTTTTATGCAGGATAAGTTAAATCAGGATAAGCTAGTTATAGCAGGAATATACCAAGATGCAGACTTAGCATTGCAAGACCATCCTGCTGAAATTGGCAGCGCAATGGTGAGCAAGGTAAGCGAAATTCTACATAAAATTCAATGGGCTGAAACTGATGTAGCTGAGTTTCTAGGCACATATCTTTCCGACCCAAAAGCTGATGTAGTGTTTGATGCCAATAAAAAAATATCAATGCGCATTTTCAGAGAAAAGCTTGCCAAGCAAGGCATATCGCTTGACCTAAAAACCCAAATGTTATTTTCTAATGACCAGTTTTTTATCAATGGTGAAGCTATAACTTTTACAGGAGAATTCGCAGATACTCTAGTATTACTTGCAGACAAACGTCACATCAGCCCAAATGATTTAATTTTAAGCAAGCTTGAGTTAGAAAATTCGACTCAAACTAATAAACATAATGTACAGTTTATACAACAGCTATATGATTGGTATGTAGCAGGCTACCTACATTTAGGCTCTTTATTAAGATAAATGCAGACAACATCATGAACGACGACTCAACATTACCTCAGAATAAAATCATTGCAAGTGAACAGCTTTACTCCAAGGCAGTGAGTCTCATTTTAGCGAGTGCTCAGCGCGAACTATTGATTTTTGATCAAGATTTAAGTCGTGGTGATTTTTGCAGCCTCTATAACAGCAACCTTTTACAACAATTTTTCACCAAAACCCCAACAAGCCATTTAACTATTATCTTGCAAGATACTAATTTTGTTAAAGAGAAGTGTCCGCGACTAATTAATTTACTTAGCATATTTGGTCACAAAATGAGCATTTATGAAACAAACCTGTCAGCAAAGCACATCAAGGATTGTTTTGTAATAGCTGATGCACAGCACTACATCAACAGAATACATATAAATCAAGCGCGGTTTAAATATGGTTTAAGCGACACAGAGAATATTGGCATATTTAAGCTCAGATTTCAGGAACTGCTTGGCATGACAAAAGACATGATAACCATTACAAAATTAGGCTTGTAAAATCAGAATGTATGGGGATGCCCCTCTCAACAAACATCATTTTTACTAGTCAAAAGTAGCAACATCAATCGCTTTTATTACTGAATTTTGTAAAATTAGGGAACTTTTTTAGAAATGTCTTTTTTATTTTCATAAAACCCCTGTAAACCCAGCAATACTACTGTTTTTATTTTTAATTACTGGTAGAATTTGCGCCACTCGGTACTGCAAATTAGGTGAAGCCTATAAGTGGTTATCGAAAAAAATTTTTTAACCAGTTATAAACCTTTTAAGGAAATTTAAATGACACGTTCACTTTTACTTGCTGCATTATTAGCTCTTGCTGTTACTGCATGTGGTCAAAAAGCTGCTGAAGCTCCAGCTGAAACAGCTCCTGCTGCTGAAGCTGCACCTGCACCTGCTGCTGCTCCAGAAGCTGCACCTGCAGAAGCTGCACCTGCTGCTGCTCCAGAAGCTGCACCTGCTGCTGCTCCAGAAGCTGCACCTGCTGCTCCAGAAGCTGCTAAGTAATTAGCCTTTAGTGCATAATAAAAAAGCCGACTTTTAGTCGGCTTTTTTATTGTCATCAATCTCAATCATTTAATTTCTCGCCAATCAAAACCGTGCAATTGATCCGCAATACCAATCCAATCCATCTCACACCCTAACACATTAGCCAAAGCAAGCTTAGCAAGCTGCGGCGTATTATTTTTAACACTCAAATGCGCAGCGACCACATGCTGTAGCTGGCTATTATCCAACTTGGATAACAAATTGGCCGAATCCAAATTCTCCAAATGACCCCAATTGCCACCCACCCTCTTTTTTAAGGCCCAAGTATAAGGTCCTGCTTGCAACATATCGGCATCATGATTACACTCAAGCACCAAAGCCTTGCATCCACTTAGTTTTTCTTCAATATGTGAAGTCGTTCGACCAACATCTGTTAACACACCCAAAGTACTGCTTCCGTCAGAAAAAACACACTGAATTGGCTCACGGGCATCGTGTGGCACTGGGTAAGGTTGAACTTCGATATCTGCAATAGCAAATGGAGTATGACTATCAATCACATTGATTCGCAAATCGTGTTGACTAGGCAGATAACGCTCGACCATTTTAAGTGTGCCGTAAGTTAGCCATACAGGTATATTGTATTTAGCTGCCAACTTAAAAGCACCACCAGCATGATCATCATGCTCATGCGTAATAATTATGCCAACCAAGTCTGCCGGGTTAAGATTTAACTGAAGCAATCTGCGTAGCGTTTCTTTTACACTAAATCCGCAATCTAACATTACCTTGGTTTGCGCAACGTCCACAACCAGCGCATTGCCAGCACTACCGCTACCTAGTGAGGCAAAACGCATAGTCAGAGCTCTTCATACTATGCCAAATTATTTTAGCTGCTCGTACATCAAGGCGATAATTCGATTCGCTGTAGTAGTGTGTATACGCGCACCATCTTTATCAACCACAGTCACCACCGCATTATCTTTATCGCCATCAGCTACTTTTATGCGGTATTGTTTTTCTGGATTTACTTTTTGCTTGTCATCACTACCCCAGAATTTCAGTCTTTCAACCATACTCTTCTCTTCTTTCTTAGGGGTAGCTTCTACCGCTTTGTCATCATTACCCCAGAATTTCAAACTTTCAAACAAGCCTTTCTTTTTCGCAGGAGTATCGTCTATATCAACATCTGCATAGCGCACAAAAAATACGCCGTTAGAGCGGTCTTTGTCTTCTATCACAAAACCAACTCTATCCAGCGCCAAACCTACACGACGCCATGCACGATCAAATGGATCATCCAAAACCAAGGTCGCGCTACCATCAGCCTCTTTTACAACTTCAGCACGTTTTACAAGCTCAGCTTGAGCAACAATAGACTTAGACTTCTGCTCTTCAACCCCTAACTTCACCATTAAACGACGCAACAACTCAACATCCAACTCAGCATCATTGGCAGTAGACTCAGGTGCCGCTTTTGCTTCGGCTTTATAACCCGTTTCAATTTCACCGATATTTGTTCTCACTCGGTTTTTACCATCATCCGGCGCACCTGAAATAGAGCGATGCGTCATATAAATTTCAGTAGTATTTGCTTTTTCACCGTTATCTAATCGAGTCCGGAATTTTTTCTTATCAGCAAAGCCTGATAACTTATCCAACCATTTATCAAATTTATCACCTACATTACCAGACTCATCCTTTTTAATCGCATCAGTATCAATCCATTCGGTTTCCATAATGCCCAATTGAGGATTTTCAACGCGTACAGCAAAACCCATGTCAGTCCAGAAATCGCGAATCACTGGCCATATTTTTTCTGCTGGCGCATTAACAACAAGCCAGCGCTGCGCACCAGCTTTTTCCAACTTAACCCCTTCAGGGGTCGCCAACACTTTTTCGACACCAGTTTCTTGCCCGTCCTGAGCTTGGCTGTAACTCGAATAGCTAGTACTACCAGGAATAGAATATGCGTCACTGGTTGGGCTTGCCGTTAGATCCGGCGGAACTTCTAATGGACGTGAACGGCCTGCACCCTTGTAATCAGGCGTATTATTAATAAATGGAATAGAGTCACAACCAGCCAAGCTTGCTGCCAACAGCACATAAACTGCTATCTTTTTTGCATTCGCACGTTGAGTGGTAACTAGTTTGATGTTGGTTTGTTTCATTCAGACCTCTTTGTAAAGCTTTAAGCTATTTATAGAATATTGGCTGGTTTGCACGCACTACGTAAAACATCATGATATTGCACTGACAAGTTGACTAAAGGCAAACGAATGCCTGTTTTAATTAAACCCATTTGCGCCAATACCCATTTCACAGGAATCGGGTTAGCTTCAACAAATAGTTTTTGATGTAATGCAAAGATTTTTGCATTAATTGCACGTGCAGTCACAGCATCACCAGCCATGGCACTAACACACATTTCATGCATTAGTTTTGGCACAACATTTGCCGTCACTGAAATCACGCCTTTTCCACCCAGCAACATTAAAGACAGTGCGGTAGCATCATCGCCACTATATACAGCAAAGTCCTCAGGTGCACGTAGCAATAAATCTGTACCTCGCTCGATGCCACCTGTTGCATCTTTAATACCAACAATATTTGGGTGTGCAGCTAAACGTAAAGTTGTATCGTTAGTAATGTCACAAGCAGTACGGCCTGGTACGTTGTAAAGTATTTGTGGGATATCTACAGCATCCGCAATTGCTTTAAAGTGTTGATATAAACCTTCTTGAGTCGGTTTATTGTAATAAGGCGCCACCAGCAAGCAAGCATCAGCGCCTAGGTCTTTAGCTGTCTGCGTGAGCACGATAGCTTCTTTAGTCGAATTTGCACCTGTACCTGCAATCACTGGCACTCGTCCATTCACTTGACTCACTGCAGTTTTAATTAATAAGCAATGCTCTTCAAAATCCACAGTGGGGGACTCACCTGTTGTTCCTACGATGACAATACCATCGCTGCCTTGATCCACATGAAAATCAATCAATGCATTTAAAGACGTAATATCCAAGCGCCCATCTTCAAACATAGGCGTAACAATCGCGACTAAACTGCCTTGCAACATAGCAAACCCAAACTATTTATAATCTTGCATTTTAACTTAAAAGCATCATAAATAAACACTCCCCCACCGTAAACTTACAAGCGAAATAGTGTTACATGATGGATACCTCGCCCTTTGTTGGCGGTTATAGGCTTTTTGCTTGATTAGACTGGAATTAAACGCGGTATAATTACTCAAATAAATGTGCAATTTACGCTATGAATCGTTAGTACTGCGACTTAACAATATTTTTTACGACAACTTTAATAAATTATGACCTTTGAATTATGACTTTTGATTTCCATCATTACATCATGATTTTAATCGGCACAGTGCTCGTGAATAACATTGTGCTAGTTAAAATTCTCGGCCTGTGCCCATTTATGGGAGTCTCTAAAAAACTGGAAGCTTCCATAGGCATGGCAGGCGCTACAGCACTGGTGCTCAGCATCGGCTCTATGACAAGCTGGGGCATCAATCACTTTTTGCTTGAACCTAACGGTTTAGAATACTTACGCACACTGTCTTTCATAGTCATTATTGCTGGTGTAGTTCAATTCACCGAGATGGTCATGGAAAAAAACTTCCCTCCTTTATATCAAGGGCTGGGAATTTTCCTGCCGCTCATCACCACCAACTGCGCCGTACTTGGCATTCCATTACTCAACGCTCAAGCCAGTCATAGCTTTCTGGAATCCTTACTTTTCGGCCTAGGCGGTGCAGTCGGATTTTCTTTGGTGCTCATTTTATTCGCATCCATGCGCGAAAGACTAGAAGCCGCGGACGTCCCACTAGCACTCAAAGGCTCAGCAATAGCAATGGTCACCGCTGCACTCATGAGTTTGGCATTCATGGGATTTGCCGGCCTAGATAGATACTAATATATCCCACAATTGCTTAATGAATACTTGCTCCATTTAATTACTACACCCACATGTTAACTGCCCTCTATATTATGCTCAGCCTTGCCTTTGTGCTCGGAGTGCTGTTGGGCATTGCCGCTCTATTATTCAAAGTAGAGGGTGATCCACTGGTCGCACGCATTGACGCCATTTTGCCACAAACACAGTGTGGGCAATGTGGCTATCCCGGCTGCAAACCTTATGCTACAGCTATCGCAGCGGGTGAAGCGGACATTAACCAATGTCCGCCCGGCGGTGATGCTGGCGTTCATGCTTTGGCCGACTTACTGGGGGTGGAATTCAAACCGCTCAATGCTGAACATGGTGCCCCAAAGCCTAAATCAGTCGCCTTTATTGATGAAGCGACCTGCATTGGCTGCACCTTATGTATACAAGCTTGCCCAGTAGATGCAATCCTCGGTGCAGCAAAACATATGCACACGATCATTGCCACAGAATGTACCGGTTGCGAGTTATGCCTAGCGCCTTGCCCGGTTGACTGCATCACGATGGTTCCTGTTGCGGAAAATCCTGACAACTGGAAATGGAAATACCCAGTCATTTCCATTAAAGCGATTCCTTTTGACCAAAGCAATTCAACAAGTCACTTAAATAGCACACCAGCATGAATGCAATCATTAATTTCGCAACCAATCTGTTTAGCAGTGTTTCTGCAAATAAAGATGTGTTTGAATTCCACGGTGGTGTACATCCGCATGACCACAAAGCAGAATCGACACTCCTCCCAATTGCCACGCTGACCATTCCTGAAAAACTGGTACTGCCATTACGCCAGCATGTAGGCCACATACCTAAAATAAAAGTACAAGTAGGTGACCACGTACTTAAGGGGCAAATGCTCGCCGAACCAGAAGGCAACGTGTCCGCCGCCATTCACGCGCCGACCTCCGGCACGGTCAGCGCTATTAACGAACAAGTGATTCCTCACCCTTCTGGCCTGCCGGATTTATGCATCACGCTAACACCTGATGGCAAAGATACATGGGGGCAATTGCAGCCGATAAACTGGCGCTCTTTTGATAAGAATGACGTAGCCGCAAAAAAAGATATGGTGGCAAGCCTGCGCTCATCTGGCATTGTCGGCTTGGGCGGCGCAACATTCCCAACCCATATCAAATTAACCACCAACAGTAAGTCTCATGTACACACTTTGGTAATCAATGCAGCTGAATGCGAACCCTATATTACCTGCGACGACATGCTAATGCGCGAGCGTGCCAATGAAATTATCCAAGGGATAGCTATCGTTCAGTATTTACTTGGCGCAGACCGAAGCATTATTGGTGTAGAAGATAACAAGCCTATAGCTGCCAAAATCATGACAGACGCTTGCCAAGCATTCTCGATGTCAGCCGATGCTAATGCATTTAACGCGGAGATATCCGTGAAAATCGTGCCCACGCTCTACCCAAGCGGCGATGCTAGGCACTTGGTTCACTTAGTACTGGGCACTGAAATCCCAAGCGATAAACGCTCAACCGATGTCGGTTTGCAAGTCTTTAACGTTGCAACAGTATTAGCCATTTACCGTTACTTTGAATTTGGCGAACCTTCCATCAGCCGCATTGTGACCATGACTGGCAAGGTAGAAACGCCTCAAAACTTTGAAGTACTATTCGGCACACCACTAAAATCACTTATTGCCGCAGCTGGTGGCGCAAAAGCAAGCGTCTCGCGGTTCATTATGGGCGGGCCAATGATGGGCTTTGACTTACCCAATACAGAGGTTCCTATTACTAAAGCAGCTAACTGCATTATTGCTGCGGATCCAAGTCTATTTGCAGCGCCAGCTCCTGCAATGCCCTGCATACGTTGCGCACGCTGCGCAGATGCGTGCCCAGTAAACTTGCAACCTCAAGAACTCTACTGGTTTTCAAAATCAGATAATTTTGAGAAAGCGCGCGATTACAACCTATTCGACTGTATCGAATGCGGTTGCTGCACTTACGTATGCCCAAGCAACATCCCATTAGTACAATACTACCGCTATGCTAAAAGCGAAATTATTGCCTCCGATAGAGCAAAAGAAGCGGCAGACTTGGCTCGTGAGCGCAATGAATTCAGGTTGGCGCGTATAGAGCGTGAAAAATTAGAACGCGCACAAAAACATGCCGAGCGTGCGCAGGCCACTAAATCTGAAGCTAAAAAAGACGATGTGCAAGCCGAAGTTCAAGTTCAACCTAACAAGCAAGAGGCTGCACCCAATTTAGCTAGCGGTGCATCAGAGGTGCCAGATAAACAAGCAGCAATTGCTGCTGCAATTGCACGCGCAAAAGCACAAAAACTAGCGGCGGCCAATGCCACACCAGAGACACAATCAGAAACAGTTACGCCTACTGCAACGACGATACCGGTCTCCGAGACTGCTGATGATATTAAAGCAAAACAAGATAAGCAAGCACTCATCGCAGCTGCTATCGAACGTGCAAAAGCGCAAAAACTGGCAGCCGCACAAGCCGGACTTGCTCCCAAAAACACAGAAAATATCAGTCCATCCGTACAAGCTGAAATCAATAAAACTGATGAATTACGCGAAAAAGCTCAACAAGCTGTAGCAAGCAACACTGAAGCAACAAAAGATAATTAGGATAGCCACTTGAATCGCTCACCATACATTACAGACGCACCTACCGTTAGCATCATTATGTTTAAGGTATTACTGGCATTAGTGCCGGGCATCATGGCCTATGTATGGGTCTATGGCGGGGGGATTTTAGTATCACTGACACTTGCAACTGCAACGGCTTTAGTTGCCGAGGCCGCCTTGCTCAAAATACGCCAACGCCCAATCCAACCATATTTAATGGACATGAGTGCCGTAGTAACCGCTTGGCTGCTCGCGTTAGCCTTACCGCAGTTGGCACCATGGTGGCTGGTGGTAGTCGGGACATTTTTTGCAATTGTAATTGCCAAGCAACTTTACGGCGGCTTAGGTTACAACCCTTTCAACCCTGCGATGGTTGGCTATGCAGTATTGCTCATTTCATTCCCACTCATTATGACCAAATGGCCTGCGCCGTTACTGTTAGCTCAAACACCGCTAGGCTTTATGGATCAACTACATTTCATCTTCACCAACGCGCTGCCAGAGGCCATTAAAGTAGACGCCATTACCTCTGCTACACCACTCGACTATCTAAAAACACAACTCATGCTTAAACATGAAGTGGCAAATATTATGCAAGCCCCGATATTCGGGACATTTGGCGCAAAAGGTGGTGAAATAGTCACTGGTGCTTATTTACTGGGTGGGCTCTATCTATTACAACAACGTATCATCAGCTGGCATTTACCAACTGCATTTCTAGCCACCCTCACGCTGATTTCACTTGGGTTTTATGCCTTCAACCCGGCACACTTTACTAATCCGCTATTTCATTTAATGAGCGGTGCATCCATGTTATGTGCATTTTTCATCATTACCGACCCCGTCAGCGGACCAACCACACCGCGTGGTAAACTGTACTTCGCTGCTGGTGTCGGCATATTAACCTATCTTATCCGCGTATATGGTGGCTACCCTGATGGTGTAGCATTTGCCGTGCTATTAATGAATATGTGCGTACCAATGATAGATGCTCACACTCAGCCACGCGTTTTTGGTCATAAAAATTAGTTTATTTTAATAAACAATCGAAACAGTCGACATATGCCAGATACTATTC
>DAIDAH010000109.1 GCA_027310735.1 Methylotenera sp.
AATTCGATGAATACGTTGGTATAATAGCGCGATAATTTTCGATGGGCTTTGTGCCCATTTTTTGTTTCTGCGAGTTGCGTGCGTGTTTTGCACGTGGCTGAGTTTAGAGGGGTAGGCACTATGCAAGATTTGCATACATTGATAGAAAAATCTGTGAGTCAACTCGGCTATGAGTTGGTTGATCTTGAAGTTTCTAACCGTGGTAAGGTGTTGCGCGTGTTTATTGACAAGCAAAACCCTGTAGATGTAAAAGATAGTGTGAATATTGATGATTGCGTGCTGGTGAGCAATCAATTAGGTAATTTGTTAGCTGTAGAGCATGAAATTGATTACGATCGTTTGGAGGTTTCATCTCCAGGTATGGATCGTGTGTTGAAAAAAGAAGCTGATTACGTGCGTTTCATCGGTGAGCGTGCAACAGTTAAGTTGCGAGTGCCAGTGGTTGAATCGGTTGTCAATGCAAAAGGCGTGACCGAAGAAAAGACAAAAAAGAATTTTTTAGGAATTTTACGTGGGTTAGAAGATGGTGTGCTAATGCTGGAATGTGATGGTGTGATTCATAATATTGCGTTGACTAATGTTGATAAGTCGCGCTTGAACCCAGTGTTCTAAACATCAGAGTTTTAAAACAAGTTTTTACAGATTAACCTGCAATTTATAGTCGGAGATAGATGATGAGTCGTGAAATTTTATTATTGGTAGATGCCTTAGCGCATGAAAAAAACGTGAGTAAAGAGGTTATCTTTACCGCACTTGAGCTCGCTTTAGCCTCAGCCACCAAGAAAAAACATCACGACGACGCAGATATTCGCGTTGCTATTCATCGTGAAACTGGTGAGTATGAAACATTTAGACGTTGGCAATATGTTGAATATGACTTGCTTGAGAATTCTGCTTATCAAATTGATGAGGAAGATGAGCGTTCAAAAGGTTTGAATATTGGCGACTATTACGAAGAGCCATTAGAAAGCATTGAGTTTGGTCGTATTGGCGCTCAAGCTGCAAAACAAGTTATTTTGCAAAAAGTGCGTGAAGCTGAGCGCGATCAGATTCTAGAGGACTTTTTGGCGCGGGATGAAAAGTTAGTGACTGGTGTCATTAAGCGTATGGAAAAAGGCAATGCGATTATTGAAGTGGGGCGTATTGAGTCTTTATTGCCACGTGAGCAAATGATTCCAAAAGAGAACTTGCGTGTGGGTGACCGTGTGCGTGCTTACCTTTCACGCATTGAGCGTGGTGGTCGTGGTCCACAATTGATTTTGTCCAGAATTATCCCCGACTTTTTAGTGCGCTTGTTTGAGTTAGAAGTTCCGGAAATCGAAGAGGGGTTGCTGGAAATTCGTGCTGCGGCGCGTGATCCGGGTTTGCGTTCTAAGATTGCAGTGAAAAGTAACGATCAACGTATTGATCCAGTTGGTACTTGTGTTGGTATGCGCGGTTCACGTGTGCAAGCCGTAACTGGAGAGTTGGCTGGTGAGCGCGTGGATATTGTGTTGTGGAGCATCGAGCCCGCCCAGTTTGTAATTAATGCAATGTCACCAGCGGAAGTTTCAAGTATCGTGGTTGATGAAGATGCACACAGCATGGACGTAGTGGTTGATGAAGAGCAGTTGGCACTTGCTATTGGCCGCAATGGTCAAAATGTACGCTTGGCTTCAGAGTTGACTGGTTGGACATTGAATATTTTAACCGTGGATGAAGCGAATAAGAAAACGCAAACCGAGCACGCAAGCGTTAGTCATCTGTTTATGGAAAAACTTGATGTCGATGAAGAAGTTGCGGAAATTCTAGTGCAAGAAGGCTTCAGCACATTAGAAGAAATCGCTTACGTGCCACTTGCAGAAATGAATGAAATCGATGCTTTTGATGAAGATACGATTGAAGAGTTGCGTAAGCGTGCGCGTGCTGCGTTGTTGACAGAGGCTATCGCTAAAGAAGAAAAAGTTGATGAAGCCGCTGAAGACTTGTTGACAATGGAAGGCATGGATGATGAAACTGCTCATTTATTGGCATCTAAAGGCGTTGCAACCATGGACGATCTAGCTGAACTTGCAGTTGATGAGTTGGTTGAGATGACGCGTATGGATATGGAGCGTGCGAAAACATTGATTATGACCGCGCGTGCACCTTGGTTTAAATAGGCAGTTTAAATAAACTGGGTTTAGAATTTAAACCTGAGAGTGAATTAACAGCAGTAATGAAGTAGTAACGCTAGGCAATAAAGCTTAGAAAAGAACACTGGAGTAACAAGATGGCACAAACAACCGTAGAACAATTTGCAGGCGAATTAAAGCTACCTACAGCATTGTTATTAGAGCAGCTGAAAAGTGCTGGCGTGCATAAATCGAACGCTGACGATCAGCTAAGTGAGAGTGATAAAACTGCATTGCTTGAACATTTGCGTAAAGAGCACGGCACGCTAGCGCCTAAAAATAAAATTACGTTGACACGCAAATCTAGCTCTGAAATCAAAAAAACTGATAACACGGGTAAAGCGCGTACCATCCAAGTGGAGGTACGCAAAAAACGCGTGTTAGAGCGTATGGAAGATGCTGGTTCGGCCGAGGCAGAAGATGTTGCTGATGCAGTTCAAGAAGTCGTGGAAGTGGTTGCCGAGCAAACTCCGCCTATAGTTGAAATTCCTGAAGTGCCAGTTGCTGAAGTTGTCGTGGAGGAGCCTGTTGTTGAGTTGGTACTACCGGAAGCCGTTGCGGTGACACCAGAAGTCGTAGAGCCTGCTGTTGTAGTGGCGCCAGTTGCTGTTGAGATTGGCGCAGGTGAAGCTCCAGCAGCTAAGCAAACAATCAGCCGTAAAGATTTATTAGGTGCGGATGAAATTGCATTGCGCGAGCGTGAGGCTAAGCGCCATGCGACTCTAGCTGCGATGCAAGCTGAAGACTTGCGTAAAAAACAAGAACTTGCACAACGTCGTTTAGATGAGGAAGCTAAAAAACTAGCGGATGCTGAGGCGGCAAAATTAAAAGCAGCAAAACTCTCTGAAGGTACATTGCACAAACCAGTTGCAAAAGAAGGTGTCGCTAAACCTGCTACAAAAGAAGCGAAAAAAGGTAAAGGCAATAACAAAGAGTGGACTGATGCTGAGAATAAAAAGCGTGGCTTAAAAACACGCGGTGACACTACAGCTGGAAAACCTGGCTGGCGTGCGCCTAAGGGCAAAAATAGATCTCATCAATCAGATGATGATCAGCAGCATGCATTTAATGCACCTACTGAAGCGATTGTGTACGAAGTCTTGGTGCCAGAAACAATTACAGTAGCTGAGTTGGCACATAAGATGGCTGTTAAGTCAGGTGAAGTGATTAAAACGCTGATGGGCATGGGTATGATGGTAACCATTAACCAAGTATTAGATCAGGAAACCGCGATTATTATCGTGGAAGAAATGGGTCACAAAGCAGCAGCTGCTGCACCAAATGACCCAGATGCATTTATTGAAGAAGCTGAGCATGCTGCTGCGATCATGGAAACTCGTCCACCAGTTGTCACCGTGATGGGTCACGTTGACCATGGTAAAACATCGTTGCTTGACTATATTCGCCGTAGCCGTGTGGCGACAGGTGAGGCGGGCGGTATCACTCAGCATATTGGTGCTTACCACGTAGAAACCCCACGTGGCATGGTTACGTTCTTGGATACCCCGGGTCATGAGGCATTTACTGCGATGCGTGCGCGTGGTGCAAAAGCTACTGATATTGTGATTTTAGTTGTGTCTGCTGATGATGGCGTGATGCCACAAACGATTGAAGCTATTCACCATGCTAAAGCGGCAAATGTACCTCTAGTCGTTGCTATCAATAAGATTGATAAGCCTGATGCTGAGCCAGAGCGTGTGAAGATGGAGTTGGTAGCACAGGAAGTTGTGCCAGAAGACTTTGGTGGCGAGGTGATGTTTAGAGAAGTCTCCGCCCGAACAGGTCAAGGTATTGATGAGTTGCTAGAAGCGGTGCTTCTACAGGCTGAGGTGCTAGAACTGCAAGCACCAAAGAATACACCAGCTAAAGGCTTAGTGATTGAAGGTCGCTTAGATAAAGGTCGTGGTCCGGTTGCTACTATTTTAGTCACATCTGGAACACTACGCCGTGGCGATATGGTTTTAGCTGGTACTACATTTGGTAAAGTGCGTGCCATGTTGGATGAGTCTGGTAAGGATATTCACGAAGCGGGTCCATCAATTCCAGTGGAAATCCAAGGTTTGTCTGATGTGCCAAGTGCTGGTGAAGAAATGATCGTCTTGAATGACGAGCGTAAGGCGCGTGAAATCGCGAATTTCCGTCAAGGTAAGTTCCGTGATGTAAAACTAGCCAAACAGCAAGCCGCCAAACTTGAAAACATGTTCGACCAGATGGGTGAAGGCGTAGCACAAACGTTAGGCCTGATCATTAAATCTGACGTGCAAGGTTCGTACGAAGCGTTGGCAACAAGCTTGCAAAAACTGTCTACTAGTGAAGTTAAAGTGAATATTATTCATACGGGCGTTGGTGCAATTAGCGAATCAGATGTGAACTTGGCTTCAGCATCAAAAGCTGTATTGATTGGCTTTAACGTACGTGCAGATTCTGGTGCACGTAAATTGGTTGATACGTTAGGTGTGGATGTTCGTTACTACAATATTATTTACGAAGCTGTAGATGAGATCAAAGCTGCGCTGGGTGGTATGTTGGCGCCTGAGCAAAAAGAGCAAATGATTGGTACTGTCGAGATTCGTGAAGTATTCCGTATTTCTAAAGTTGGAGCGATTGCAGGTTGTTATGTACAAGACGGTATGATTAAACGTAACTCCAAAGTACGTGTCTTACGTAACAATGTGATTGTGCATACAGGCGAGTTGGACTCACTGAAACGCTTTAAAGATGACGTTAAAGAAGTGCGTAATAACTTTGAATGCGGTCTATCACTTAAAAACTACAATGATATTGAAATCGGTGACATTTTAGAAGTGTATGAGATGGTTGAAGTAGCAAGAACACTATAGGAGTTCTGCAATGGCTAAAGAGTATTCAAGAAGCAATCGCGTTGCAGAGCAAATGCAGCGCGAGTTGGCTGATTTGCTACAGTTTGAAGTAAAAGATCCGCGCGTAGGCATGGTAACGATTACCGCTGTGGAAGTCACTGGTGATATGGCGCATGCCAAGATTTTCTACAGCGCGGCTAAAGCGAGTGATAGTCAGCAGGAGGGACTAGAAAAATCGGCAGGTTTTTTACGTACACAATTGGCTAAGCGCATGCTGCTCCGTACCGTTCCACAGCTACATTTTGTCTATGACGCATCGATTGATAATGGCATGATGATGTCAAAATTAATTGATGCCGCTTTAGCTTCAAATCCAGACAAGTCATAAGCATACAGTTTCAATATCTATTCGTAATAATCTGACCTTTGCAGTATAAAAGACCTAAAAAAAACATTAGTGGCGTGCTGTTGTTAGATAAGCCGCTGGGTTTCTCATCTAATCAAGCCTTGCAAAAAATAAAATGGCTATTACAGGCGGCGAAGGCTGGGCATACCGGCACGTTGGATCCGTTGGCTACGGGTTTGCTACCACTTTGTTTTGGTGAGGCCACCAAATTTGCACATTATTTAACTGATGCAGATAAAACCTACATAGCAACAATCAAGTTAGGCATAACTACCAATACTGGTGACGCAGAGGGTACGGTGTTATCAAGCCAAGTGGTGAATGTAACGCAACTGCAATTTGAACAAGCTTGCCAAAAGTTTGTGGGTGAAATCAGCCAAGTCCCCCCTATGTATTCGGCTTTAAAGCATGAAGGTAAAGCATTATATGAATACGCGCGTGCAGGCGTTGAAATTGAACGTAAAGCACGAAACGTTACCATTCATAGTATTGAGCAAAATTCATTTGCATATGATGTGGCGAATATTACCGTGACTTGCAGTAAAGGTACCTACATTCGCACTTTGGCTGAGGATATTGGTGCCTTGCTAGGCTGTGGTGCACATTTGATAGGGTTGCGTAGAACTGCAACGGCTGACTATTCAATCGCGGATGCTATTACCTTAGAGCAATTTGAATCGATGACTGTAGAACAGCGTGAGTTAGCCTTGTTGCCAGTAGATAGTGCTATTCAGCATTTACCCGCTATCGTGCTAGATGCAGATAGTACTTATTATTTGCTGCAAGGTCAGTCCGTTTGGCGAAGTGGGGTGGCTCCACAAGGGTTGCTACGTTTATATAGTGAGCAAGATGATTTTCTAGGGTTAGGTGAGTTGCAAGATGATGGCAAAATTGCACCTAAAAGACTGATTGTAAAAAAAGATTGATAAATCAATATTTAGTAGTTAAAATGCGCGGTTCATGCAAATGAATGTATTTGCGGCTAGAGATTTTATTGGGCTGCTTTTACATTGACGCAAAACATCTAAAGTTAGGATTAAGTTATGGCAACAACTGCAGCAGACCGCGCCAAAATCGTTGGCGAATATCAACAAGCTAAAAATGACACTGGTAGTCCAGAAGTGCAAGTTGCACTTTTAACTAGCCGTATCAGCTACTTAACAGAGCATTTCAAAAGCAATAAAAAAGACCACCACTCACGCCGTGGTTTGTTAGCTATGGTAAGTCAACGTCGTAAATTGCTTGATTACCTTAAACGTAAAAATACTGAGCGTTATCAAACTTTGATTGCTCGCTTAGGTCTACGTAAGTAATTGGTTGGAACGTATTCATTCATACAACAATTCGTCGATTGACGTTTTGTTTGTGTGTGAAATAAAAAGCCGATAACACTGCATGAGCCGTGTTATCGGCTTTTTTGTTGTAAAAGATTTATTAAGATCATTCATTACAATGTTGCCATGAATTCATGGGTTTGATTGTTAGTGACTAATGTTGAAATAAATCATTATTGTGCGTTCGTTATTGGGTTGTGAATAACGAATATTAAAAAGAGAAAAGGATAAATATGTTTAATAAAGTTAAAAAAAGTATTCAGTATGGTGCGCATGAGCTCACCATCGAAACAGGTGAAATAGCACGTCAAGCTGACGGCGCTGTAATGGTAAGCTATGGTGATACCGTTGTTTTAGTGACTGTTGTTGGTAAAACTGAAGTTAAAGCGGGTCAGGACTTTTTTCCGCTAACCGTTGATTACATGGAAAAAACCTATGCGGCAGGTAAAATTCCTGGTGGTTTTTTCAAACGCGAAGGCCGTCCTTCAGAAAAAGAAACATTGACTTCACGTTTAATTGATCGCCCATTGCGCCCATTATTCCCAGAAGCGTTTTATAACGAAGTACAAGTGGTTGCTACGGTGATGTCGTCAGATCCAGAAATTGATTCTGATATTCCTGCAATTATCGGTGCCTCTGCTGCAATGGCAATCTCAGGTATTCCTTTTTATGGCCCACTAGGTGCAGCGCGTGTTGGTTATATCAATGAAGAGTACGTGATTAACCCAACAAAAGCGCAATTAGAAGAATCAGAGCTTGATTTAGTGGTTGCTGCGACTGAAACTGCCGTAATGATGGTGGAGTCAGAAGCTAAAGAATTGTCAGAAGCAGTAATGCTTGGTGCCGTAGTGTTTGGCCACAATGCAATGCAAGCTGTCATTAGCATGATTAATGAAATGGTTGCTGAAGTTGGTAAAGATGCTTGGGATTGGTCAGCGCCAGAGCCAGATACTGCTTTGATTGAAAAAGTAGCGGCGTTAGCTGCTGCAGATGTGAATGCAGCCTTCCAAATTAAGGCTAAAGGCGCACGTTCAGCTAAGCTGGATGAAGTTAAAAACCGCGTGATGGCCGAACTTATCAATGAAAATACTTCTACTGAAGAAGCAAACAAAATTAAAACAGAATTCTTTAATTTGGAAGCTAAAACTGTACGTAGTCAAATCTTAAACGGCGAGCCACGTATTGATGGTCGTGATACCCGCACGGTGCGTCCTATTACTGTTCGTACAGGCGTATTGCCACGTACGCATGGTTCTGCGCTGTTTACACGCGGTGAGACGCAAGCGTTGGTAGTTGCAACGCTTGGTACAGGTCGTGATGAGCAAGTGATTGATGCATTACAAGGCGAGTTCAAGGATCGCTTTATGTTGCATTACAACATGCCTCCGTACGCTACCGGTGAAACTGGTCGCGTAGGCACGCCAAAACGCCGTGAGATTGGTCATGGCCGTTTAGCTAAGCGTGCTTTGGTTGCAGCATTACCTTCTGCTGAAGAGTTTGGTTACACAGTACGTATCGTGTCAGAAATTACAGAGTCAAACGGCTCTAGCTCTATGGCGTCAGTTTGTGGCGGTAGCTTGGCAATGATGGACGCAGGCGTACCATTGAAAAATCATGTAGCAGGTATTGCTATGGGCTTGATTAAAGAAGGTAATCGTGTCGCTGTGTTGACGGACATTTTAGGTGATGAAGATCATCTAGGTGATATGGACTTTAAAGTCGCTGGTACTGAGGATGGTATTACTGCTTTGCAAATGGACATTAAAATCACGGGTATTACTGCAGAAATCATGCAAGTGGCTTTAGCGCAAGCTAAAGAAGGTCGTGCGCATATTTTAGGCATCATGAAAGCTGCAATGAGTACTGCTAATACAGAAATGTCAGCATTTGCACCACGTATTATCACGATGAAGATTAATCCAGAAAAAATTCGTGATGTTATTGGTAAAGGCGGAGCAGTTATTCGTGCGCTGACTGAAGAAACCGGCACAACCATTGATATTGAAGAAGATGGTACGGTGAAGATTGCGTGTACAAGCAGTGAAGCGGGTGCTGAAGCGCAGCGTCGTATTGCGGAAATTACTGCCGAAGTTGAAGTTGGTCAAACCTATGAAGGAACTGTGATTAAGTTGTTGGATTTTGGTGCGATTGTATCCTTGATCCCAGGTAAAGATGGCTTGCTACACATTTCACAAATTGCACATCAACGTGTCAATGCTGTTGCTGACTTCCTGAAAGAAGGTGACATCGTGAAGGTTAAAGTAGTCGAGGCTGATGAAAAAGGTCGTGTACGTTTAAGTATGAAAGCTTTGATTGAGGCACCGATTGCTGAAGCTAAAGCTGATACAGAGGCAGACGAGTAACAGTTTTCTGCAAATAAAAAGCCCGCATATGCGGGCTTTTTATTTGCCCATTACTATGGAGTAATAGACCTTTTCTAAATAATTTAACGTAAATTATTTAGCTACTTGCCTTTCACGCATCTCATCTAGCGTTTTACAGTCAATGCACAGTGTTGCTG
>DAIDAH010000010.1 GCA_027310735.1 Methylotenera sp.
TGCTTGGCACATACGCCCAACGCTCAGTACCGTCTGCCGCATCAAAAGCATGTAGCATGCCATCATTGGTACCCATGTATACTGTATTGGTTCGCGTTGTTGCTACCTTAAATGCATCATAACCGGCATCCAAATAACTGAAGTTTGGCTTGCCTACGAACACTGGTGCAGACTCAAGCGCATCTCCCATTACAGATGGGCGGTAGCGGAACAAACGATTGACTGCGGTATTACTAGTGTTATTTTCATAACCTTTCTGACCGCGAAGGTAATTCACCAAATTATCTTCTTTAGCAATAGTTTGCTGCGTCGTTGGATCTAAAGATGACCATTGACTAAGATTAGAACTTAGAAAAGCACTCTTAAAATTAGTCTGTTGGGCAGTACTCAAATTACTATAAGTAAAATTCGCAAGACTTCCACCTTTGTTCATCCAAATAGTACGAGTATCTGCACTTGCTTGCACTTTAGAGCGCAATGTTCCCGTACATGCTTTCGGCACTTCTAATGCACAGCTTGTGGCTGGAATCGAAGTACCATCACCCCATGCACTTGGTGCACTACAGCTTGTTGCATTTGGTGTAACGCAGTAATAATTTGCACCGCTATTCAACGTAACAATTGAACTTGGCGAAACGCATGATGTCGTGACCACATCCTCCACACACCAACTTGCAGCACCGCTGACAGCTCCCGTGCTAAGATCAATAGTGCGCGCCTCCAGATTACCTGCCCATTGCACCGTTGTATAACTTGCCACATAAGCAAAATTATCGCCGGCTACAGGATTCAAGGTGCTGGTTGCTGCGGCAGCACCAGCCCCGACTTTTGAATCAATCTCTGACAAAGCATCACTGAGCCCTTGCGTCATCTGTGCAGGATCTTTGGCACTAAAGTAAGTGCCCTGACCATTAACCGCGGCATGCCAGAGATCATCCACAGCACTTTCGGTATTAGCTACTGGCACTGGCCAATCTACCGTAGGCGAACCAAAACCATTTTTAAGGTCATAAAAATCGCCGGATGTTGCAGTCTTATAGTCACTGGAATACATAAGAGCCCCATCCACGCCCAGCCCCATCGTAAAGGTAGTCATGTGTTGCTTGACATTGTTATCACTACTACTGACAAACACATTGTCTGTGCATACATCAAAACCCAAAGCACCGGTACAGTTACTAAAACTTGCATTACGCAAATCTGTGTCATAGTAATATTTGGCAGCATCAGCAAGTGAATCCGAGCTGGCCGTCGGCCCTTCATACATTGGGCGAGGTGTACTGCCGCCATCCATATTGCCTACTGAAGCCCCTGTAACGCCCTGCACATCACTAGCTGTATCAGAATTCCAATAACCATCGGTTGATAAGATCGTAAAGCTTTGTTGGCAGGAATACTGCACTGGATCATTCGCCACTGAACCATTAAAAGTCGTACCCTTCAATTTTCCTGCATATAATCGCCCTGCCGTAGTCAAGGCGGTACGTAGCGGGGTCGAGTTATTAGGTTTAGCAGCAAACAGCTTGTTATACCAATTGGTTTTTTGTGTGGCACCAAATGTATCAACATTCAAAAAATCACTGCCTGTATTATTATTGATAGAGAAATACCCTACCCGATAACTACTATCAATGACATCGAAGGCCAAACTAGCAGCTGTTTTAATGGATTGTATACGCGTTTGATAGTAAGTCCACCAGTTAGCAAAGTTCGTCATTTCTTCACTATAGGTACAAGTACTGCCAGCACAGTCTGTACGTGCTGTCGCCTTAGGGTAGCTCGTCACACTAGGTACAATATCTGTGCGCACAAATGAACCTGGGTAGCTGGCTGACTGCGCAGGCACTTCAGGAATATAATCATGGGCAGGAGTTGCATCAGAGCCGCCTGATGGCCCTGTATTTGTAGTCACAGTGAGTCGCCTCACAGAAAAGCTAGAACAGGCAGAAACCCCAGGGGGTGCAGAAATTGAGCAACTTAAAGACGAGGTCGTTGTGCCGCCATTCTTAGTACATGAAATTGAATATCCAGCATTCGTTGTACCGTTTATAGTAGAGTAAAGTGCATTTAGCATAGTACTTGTAGAGCTACTGTTGGCAGTACTGAAAACACCAGACGTACCTACATACGTGCCATTACATGTAATGTAGGCATCATTTCTATTTTTCGAAACATTAGTGATAACAAGTGTGCCGTTTGCTGGAGCAACCGCTGCTGTTGCTGGAGCCGCCGGGATAGCGGGTTGGTAAGCTGTCGCTGGCTGCATAAACATGGTCGGGTAGCGCACATGGGTAAAGGAGCCGGAAAGCCGAGTAGCCTGACATGTGCCTGCGGCCGGTGTTGCCGCAATCGCATTGGCACTACTATTACACCAGCGTACCTTGGCTGGGTGGCTAAATGTAGTCGTCTTTGTAAATTGACAATTGGTTAATCTTGCAGAGTCACAATACTCACCAGGGTTAATGGTGTAATAATGTGGCCCCCAATATCTGGAGGCCGTAGTTGGGGCAAGTGGAGATCCTGTCGCCACTAAACCACTACCCGTAGCAGTAACAGCAGAATGCAGTATTGTATAGCTCTTACCATTCACAGTATTGGGCGACGTAGTGGGCAAAATGTAATTGTCATTACGCAAACAATCGCTGTAACTAGAATCGGTACACCATTCATCATCAGTGTAACCAGTCACGAGATTAGTAGAAGATGTACTCTGTACGTTATAAGCATCGTTTTTTACAGAAGTCCATGTCGTTTGGCTCGCTTTACTCGTACCATCAGCATTCATCGCTGGCTTATATCGAATCGCAGGATTGTAATACACACCATTAAAATCACTACTTCTGAACGGTGGTTGATCAGTACAGTTTGCATTGTATGAGCCGGATGTTGTGCTTTTACAAATACTGTCATTTGCCCAGTCTGGCAAATAATTCGACGCCATACTGCCCGAGTCATCCAAAATAAGCATCACGTTCGGCAATACAGAGGTCGTTGTGGCAGTGGCTAATGGTGCGGTGGCTAAATTAACTGTCGCAGCATGAGTCGATACTGGCAGCATAATGCTTGTTATTAGCATTATGCTTAGAGTCAATCTTGGGAAATAGTACTGTTGTAAATGGCGCTTCATGGCGAACTCCTAATATACGAATGCCTGCGTATAACTTACAGTGTTTTTGGGACCAGTTACTTTAACGGTAACTCGGTACATTAAGCTATCGCTTGCCGCATCTGGCAAGCAGTTCGTGACATCACAATTACCAAACGAATCCGTACGGTCTCCTGGCGGTCCATATAAGCAATGACTGGAGTCAGATGCTCCAAGGTGTTTACACATGCGTTGAACAATGTAATTAATCATGTTGCCGCTACTATCCCTACCTGCCGTAATCCCCGCGCCAGTAGCCATGGCGGCGCTTGCATTAACTAAAGCCTTAAAGTCACCTGTAGAGGTTGCATAATAGCCATTTGTGGCGCTATCACCTGTGACTGCGCTTTGATTATTGGTAATCCAGGAAATCGCGGTTTCTACACCACTATCTGCAGAAACTGTTGCCGACTGCTTGAATCCCAAATTACCGGCAATCATTGTGTTTGTATCAACTGAGCGAATAAGCGCAACAGCAGCAAGCGACATGACGACTAACGCAATCAAGGCAATAAAAAGCACAACGCCCCTCTCTTTATCACTACAGTCTTGGCCGTTTTTAACTGAGGAAATGCTTAACTTTTGACTCATGGCGATTCCTAGCATTACAGTACACTTTTTGCCCAGATCATACTGCGTATCGGGATAATCGTTTCATAGACACGGTAGCGATAGCGCTGCCAATCTGCATTGTTTGAAAGGTCAATTTTTGGAGCTGCATCCACGTTAGTGTCATCCCATGCGCATGGCCCATTATTAACGATGCCCTTTGCTGTTGTGCAAGTGTTGGTCACAATATCTTTTTCTAGTAAGCCATTGCGTGCAACAATAGCAACCCGAATAGCTTTGATGCGATTGCGATCAGTCACGCTCATCGCACCACCCCAAGTTGCACCGCTGGCATCAACCCACTGGGTGATTTGGTTGCTATTACCTGCTATTGAAATACCATACTGAGCTTGAATATTCACAATCTCTGCTACATTTGGAACGCCATTACGCTCCAATTGATTGTTGTTCATAGCATAAGTAAATGCACTCCACCCTCCCATGCAGGATACGCTGGAAGTAGTAACTACACCTGTACCATCTCTTAGCTCTATATGCGTTGTGTCAGGCGGTGTACTCGGCACCGGTACCAGCCTAATATCTGACGGACCAATCACATTGGTAATCTGACACGTAGTACCACTAGTTACCAAGGCAACATCATTCACTTGACATCCCATATTATTATCAACCCCAACCCTTATAGCCTGCGGATCACTAGCTGTAGCGATAGATGCTATCGCGTTAATAATAACGGGTATACCTCCTGAGGGCGTAGTACCATAGCGCACAGTAATTGCATCACTTGCTCCAGCTGCCGAACCGCCATCCGTAATGGTTACAGGAGAAACATTACTGCCAACCGGCGTAAAAGTAGTACAAAATAATGGTGAGTTTTTAGAGACAAAAACAGGTAAACCAAAACCAGCCAACTGTACATCGCGCTGTACATTATAGAGTGCAATATTGCCATTAGTTTGCGCATCAGCAGTACCCATGGTGCTGCGTTTCTGCCCTTCAAACACGGAAAAAACTTGCATAATTACTAGCGTCACCAACAAGCCAATTACCAAACCGACCAATATCTCTATTAAACTAAAACCTGCCTGTGTCCGTGATGGACGCATAGACTGGCGTTGAAAAATGGAGGTCATAATCAAGCCCCCCCCATAATGCGGGCATTAGTTGTCACGTTATGCACTTCAGTTTCCCCGGGTTGCTGCCAGGTAATTACAATCATTACCTGACCTGCGGCAGGTAATGTTACTGAGCTTTTACCATTAGGCAATTCTGAAACCACAGTGTCAGCTGCAACTATATTGGCCGGATCAGCCCACAATTCACCCAGTTTTTGCTGTGCGATATAACTGGCTTCAGCACGGTAGGTTGACGCAGTCGTGTTATGCACCATGGCGGCCTGCAGGCCAACCAAAGCAAGAATGCCCATAGAGAAAATTAACACTGCAATCAAAGACTCCAGCAATACAACGCCTTGTTGAGACTTTGCAATCGGCTGAGGCGCAATAAAAGAAACGTGGGGAGTAAGCATTACATTTTCCTCATTAACATTTTCGCGGATCCGATGCCGCTAGCGTTGTAGAAGGATCACACATTCGTGTATTACCACCAACGCCAATCGTTACTCGCAGTGGCCGACTATCGGCAACAGACAGTGTCGCAGAACTAAGATCTACCTGCGTAAAAGGAACTGGATCAGTAGCATCCGTACTCACCGTGCCAAGATTGTTAAATACGACCGTATCACTATCTGCAGGTATCGTCACAACAGTAACATCCGTTGAGGAACCATCGCTAGCTGTACGTTGCTGTATTACAGATGGGCAATCGGGCTCGACAGGGACAACACATCCAACAGTCCAACCCGAATTTGCATCCAACTCAAACTCCACTTTCGTGTTGTGTTTCACAGCCTCGGCACGTGCTAATTGCAGACCGTTCTGAATAGATTCGGCCCCAGTGCGAACACGCGTATTATGTATCCAAGCATTGTAACTAGGCATACCCAATGTAACGAGAATTGCCATGATTGCAATACCAACCATCAGTTCAACAAGACTGAATCCTGACTGCTTATAATGTAGAGATAACTTTAACATGTCCCACTTTTGCTAGTTAGCCAGCAACCAGTTCCTGTTGTGCCATCATAGGTAGACGTTTTAGCATTACTTTGATCAATGCTAAATGCAAAACCTGACATATCGGATGTACTGTTAGTAGCTTTAATCGTAAATGTCGTGGCATCGCTAGTACAGGCATAAGTAAAATACTTGCCTGCAACAGGACATGGACCACCCACATAAGTACGATTATCTTGAAAAAACTGTTCCATTTTCACTCTTCCAGTCGCAAGATCAGTAGTGGCCTCAGCAGCCTTCCCTTTCTTAACATAATTCGTATAGCTTGGCATTGCAATACTGGCCAAAATACCAATAATCGCCACTACTACCATCAACTCAATCAAGGTAAAGCCTTTATGATTTGAATCAACACGAATGCTGGCTAATTGATTATTAACAGACTGATACTGATGCAAGCTTTCTAAAGTACCCATATTCCACTCCTTTTTTACTTACTAGAATCATGCATAGGCTTATTACCCATGTCTAGCAACAACCGATAATCGGTAAAACCATACAGACAAGCGGCAGATTATTGTTAATACACTTCGCCCTAGCCATTAAGGTAATGTTTCAAATAAAACTTGTCTCAATCAAACTGAATGCACCTTTATGTTAAAATTTGCTTGTCAATAAAACTACAATCGACTCAGCACCACAAGGCCTTAACTTATGCAAAAAATCACTGTTTGGATATTTATTCGCTTATTACTTCTAGTGACAATAAGTTGCGCACTAAATGGCTGCGGCACAAAAGGTGCGTTATACATCCCGGAGCGACAATATCCGCAAGAAACTCCTACCCAAAAATAAGCCAAGCCATCCAAATTTATTCAACTTTATAAGCCATTACCGTGAACTCATTTACACTTAAAAACGCTACACTACATGCTGAAAATGTAGCGCTTAATCATATTGCCAATGAATTTGGCACACCTTGCTATATTTATTCAAAATCAGCACTCACCCAAGCTTTTGAGCGTTTTAGTGCAGGTTTTGCCGATAGCAATCACTTGGTGTGCTTTGCGGTAAAGTCTAATCCTAGCCTTGCCATTTTGAACTTATTTGCAAAGCTTGGCGCTGGATTTGATATTGTTTCTGGGGGTGAACTCGCCAGAGTAATCGCTGCTGGTGGAGACCCTGCAAAAGTAGTTTTTTCTGGTGTAGGTAAAACTGAGGCCGAAATGCAAGCAGCATTGAACGCTGGCATTTTTTGTTTCAATGTAGAATCAGCCAGCGAATTAGCGCGCTTAAATAAAGTAGCTGGCAACATGAACAAAGTGGCGCCAGTATCACTGCGTGTTAACCCCAATGTAGATGCAAAAACACACCCTTATATATCTACTGGCTTAAAAAACAATAAGTTTGGTGTTGCATATGAGGATGCGCTTAATATCTACTTGCAAGGCGCAGCCATGCCAAATATCGCCATTCATGGCGTAGACTGCCATATTGGCTCACAAATCACCGAGCTGTCACCATTTTTAGATGCTTTTGATCGTGTGCTGGCACTAGTAGATGCACTTGAACAAAATGACATTCATATTCAACACATTGATGCTGGCGGCGGCATTGGCATTTGTTATAACGATGAAACCCCGCCTGAATTTACTGCTTATGCCGCAGCCATGCGCGCTAAACTGGGTGCTCGAAACATTAAACTAGTGTTCGAACCAGGCCGTGCTTTGGTGGGTAATGCGGGTGTTTTACTGACTAAAGTAGAGTATTTAAAACATACTGAAGCAAAAAACTTTGCCATTGTGGATGCGGCCATGAATGACTTGATGCGCCCAGCACTCTACGATGCTTATCATGACATTAAAGCCGTGCAACCACGCGACGCTGCAGCTGAAACTTATGAAATCGTTGGGCCCGTATGTGAAAGTGGTGACTTTCTCGGCCATGATAGAGCACTCGCATTAGCAGAAGGCGACTTACTAGCCATTATGTCAGCAGGCGCTTACGGTATGAGCATGTCTAGCAACTACAATACCCGTCCACGTGCCGCTGAAGTGATGGTAGATGGCGAGCAATGCCATTTGATTAGAAAGCGTGAACAGATTAGTGACCTATTTGCTTTAGAAAGCACACTACCAAATAATTAATCAGCCTAAAAGAAAAGTTGCACACACTCTCGACTCAGCGTAAATTCCGATATTGGTAGGGAAAGGTCTTACCAACAAAAAATTATTTTAATAATAATGCGGTTTACATTGCAAATTGAGGAGAAGAAATGAGAAAGCTTTTATTAGGTTTACTGTTTGCTCTTGCTTTTAATGCTGTACCTGTTGCTTATGCTGATGAAGCATTACCAGAAATTGCACCTGTTGATGAACCAGCAATCCCCGCGTTAGATGCCCCGGCAACAGAATAAATCATGTAATTATTAAAACTAAAAAGGCGATGCATATATGCATCGCCTTTTTTATTACTGCATTCTTATAGCAAAAAGAATTCTAATCAAAAATCACCGTCTTATTTGCATACAGCAAAATTCGGCTTTCAATATGCCAGCGCACCGCTTTGGATAATACGATGCGCTCTAAATCACGACCTTTCTGAATCAAATCTTCTACTTGGTCGCGGTGCGAGATGCGGTCAATATCCTGCTCAATAATCGGACCTTCATCCAACACTTCTGTCACATAATGGCTAGTAGCGCCAATCAGCTTTACGCCACGCTCAAAGGCTCTGTGATATGGTCTTGCACCAATAAATGCCGGTAGAAACGAATGATGAATATTAATAATTTGTTTAGGATAACGCGCCACAAAATCTGGCGATAGAATTTGCATGTAGCGTGCCAGCACGATTAAATCAATTTCATATTCAGCAAACAAGGCGAACTGTCTAGCTTCTGCGTCGGCCTTATTATCTTTAGTCACTTCAATATGATGAAAGTCAACGCCGTAGAATTTTGCCAGCGCCTCAGTATCGCGATGGTTACTGATAATTAGCGGAATCTCACACACCAGTTCCCCATTTTTATGGCGATGCAACAAATCTGCCAGACAGTGGTCATATTGCGACACCATGATTGCAACACGCAACGGCTTTTGTGAGAGCTTAAGTTGCCACTCCATATTAAAGCGACGCGCCACCTCAGAAAAATGTTGTTCAAAGTCTGCAGGATCAAATGAAAAGCCAGCCAAATCCCATTCAACACGCATTAAAAACAAATTATTTTCGGCGTCTTGGTGCTGATCAGCGTGCAGAATATTGGCATTGTGCTGATACAAAAAATCAGCGATTGCAGCAACAATGCCCTTACTGTCCGGACAGGTAATTAAAAGGGTTGCAGTATTTTTCATGTTTTAAGCATGCTTGAAATTTAAGCATATCCTGATTTAGGTTAATATGTGCATTATCCCAGATTTTCCATTAGGACGCGAAAAACCGCCTAATTCTCGAGCCTGAGATTGCACCTTCGAGTTAATTTAGTGAATATAAAGAACATATGGCAGAAAAGAATCAACCCATCGATATTTTATTGGCAAACCCGCGCGGCTTTTGTGCTGGCGTTGACCGCGCCATTATTATCGTTGAACAAGCGCTGGAAAAGTTTGGTGCCCCGATTTATGTGCGCCATGAAGTTGTTCACAACAAATTTGTTGTTGATGAGCTACGTGCCAAAGGCGCAGTATTTATTGAAGAGTTAGACGAAATCCCGACCGGCAACACAGTCATTTTCAGCGCACATGGCGTTTCAAAAGCGGTACGTGCCGAAGCCGATGCACGCGGCCTCATAGCATTTGATGCGACTTGCCCGCTCGTGACCAAGGTACATATTGAAGTGGCCAAGATGCGAGCCGCCGGCATGGAAATTATTATGATTGGCCATAAAGGACACCCTGAAGTAGAAGGCACTATGGGGCAAGCTGAGGGCAGCGACGAACAAGAGTCTCATACAGGTATGTACTTAGTTGAAACACCGCAAGATGTCGCTAATTTAACTGTAAAAGATCCACTTAAGTTAGCCTTTGTCACCCAGACCACACTTTCTATTGATGACGCCAGCTTAGTCATCAATGCACTAAAGACCAGATTTCCGGAAATTAATGCGCCTAAGAGTGATGATATTTGTTACGCGACACAAAATCGCCAAGATGCGGTAAAGATTATGACCAAAGGCTGCGACCTAGTCATTATCATTGGCTCACCTAACAGTTCTAACTCCAATCGTTTACGTGAGGTTGCGGAGCACCAAGGGGTTGATGCCTACATGGTAGACAATGCCAGCTTCCTTAAACCAGAATGGTTAATCGGCAAAAAGAAAATTGGTGTCTCCGCAGGTGCATCCGCACCTGAGGTATTGGTGCAAGAAGTCATTGCCGCCTTACAACAACTCGGCGCCAGCCAAGTGCAAGAGCTACAGGGTGTAATTGAACATGTCGTATTTCAACTACCAAAAAACCTCGTCAATGCCAGCCGCAATGTAAAAGCCGAGCAATAAACACATATGTTCAAAACCCCAGTTTCGGCATTAGTGCTTATCTACACGCCTGATCTACAGGTACTTATCATGGAGCGTACTGATAAAAAAGGATTTTGGCAATCAGTCACAGGCAGTCTGGAGCAAGGTGAGACGCCCCTACAAACGGCTATTCGTGAAGTACGTGAAGAAACTGGCTTAGATGCCTCACAATATGACTTACAAGACTGGCACGCATCCAATGTGTACGAAATTTACCCACACTGGCGGCATCGCTATGCGCCGAATATCACCCATAATACCGAGCATTTATTTGGCCTATGTCTACCTGCAACTTTACCCGTCAAACTGGCTCCAAATGAACACGTGCAATATCAATGGGTAGACTGGCGTGAAGCCGCGCAACGTGTATTCTCTTGGACAAATGTAGATGCACTCAAAAGACTAGGTGAGCAACATCGATTAACGCTATAAAATAATCACTTTAAACATTAACGCTTTCACGAAATATCAACTATGCAAACTGCCCCCATTAAATTTGAACGTTTTCAAGCCGCTGACGATGCCGATTGCCAGCGCCGCATTATTGCGGCCAAAGAAAAACTTGGCTCACGCCTCGTGATTCTAGGCCATCACTATCAAAATGAGGGCGTGTATCGCCATGCTGATTACACTGGTGACTCACTCAAACTATCACGCTATACCGAAAATCTGGATGCCGAATTCATCGTATTTTTAGGCGTGCATTTCATGGCTGAAGTGGCTGACATTCTAAGTCGTCCAGAGCAGATCGCCATTTTGCCAGATCTTTCCGCAGGTTGTTCAATGGCTGACATGGCAAATCTTGCCAAAGTTGAGCGTAGCTACCGTGAACTGAATAAAGTGCTTAATTTCGATGAGCAGATCACCCCCGTTACTTACATTAACTCAGCGGCAGACCTGAAAGCGTTTTGTGGCGAGCATGGAGGCATTGTCTGCACCAGCACCAACGCACCTAAGATTCTGGAATGGGCTTTTGCACAACGCGAAAAAGTGCTGTTCTTCCCCGACCAAAATCTAGGTCGCTGGTCTGGTCATAAAATGGGCATTCCACTAGAACAAATGCCGATTTGGGATCCTGACCAACCAATGGGCGGTTTGACGGTTGAACAAATTAAAAATGCAAAAATCTTGCTATGGAAAGGTCATTGCGCTGTCCATCAAATGTTCCGGTTGCAAAACATTGAAAAATTCCGTGCCGAACATCCCGATGGCTTTGTGATTTCACACCCAGAAGCACCATTTGAGGTTTGCCTGAATTCAGACTATGTAGGTTCAACTGAATACATCTTAAAAACTGTTAGTGAAGCACCTGCTGGCACTAAGTGGCTGGTAGGTACTGAGCTTAATCTGGTCAATCGTCTGGCTGAGAACATGAAGCCCGAAGGTAAACTGGTGCAGTTCATGAGCCATGTAGTGTGTGAATGCTCGACCATGGCACGTATTGACCCACAGCACTTGGCTTGGACACTGGAAAACTTGGTGGAAGGTAATGTTGTTAACCAGATTAAAGTGCCAGAGCACGAAGCCAAGTTGGCTAAGTTAACCTTAGAGCGCATGTTGGCGGCGTCTTAACATGGTGGCAGATTTGCAAAACTGCCCGCTCTGCCAGCCTTGCCAGAGTCCAATCTTGTGGCAGGATGATTTTTGCCGTGTAGTACTGCTGAATGACGCCGATTACCCAGCCTATTGCCGCGTTGAATTACTGGCGCATGTCAAAGAAATGACCGACTTGCCGCCAGCCCAACGCGCACGCATGATGAAAACTGTGTTCTCTGTAGAAACCGCACTGCGGGAGATTTTTAATCCAGCTAAAATCAATTTGGCCAGCCTAGGTAATAAAACACCGCATATACACTGGCATGTGATTCCACGCTTTGAAAATGACAAACACTTTCCAAATTCGCATTGGGGTGAAGCAATGCGCGATAGCTCAGCTGGGGCACTGAGTGAGCAAACGATAAAAGCGCTCACCGAAAAAGTTAGCGCCTACATACGCTGTGCGCTAGATGTAACAGCCTAGACCACTAGCCTTTCGACAATTTTACCGTTGATAATATGTGAGTCGATAATCTCATCAATATCTTCGTTATCGACAAAGGTGTACCAAATCGCTTGCGGGTAAACCACTAGCAAAGGTCCTTCGCCACAGCGGTCAAAACAGCCTGCGCGGTTAATACGCACTTTATCCTCGCCATTCAAACCCAACTTTTTGATACGCGCTTTCATATGGTCGAAAGCGGCTTCGGCACCCTTATCAGTGCAGCACGCCGCGCCATCGTCACGTTTGTTGAGGCAGAAAAATACATGGTGTTGATAGTAGTTAGTCATATAAATTTTCTCGTTATATTAATTGGAAATATTCTGCTTCAAAAGCGTCATAATCAAGAAAGTAAGCTTAAGACAGTACGATTAGTACGACGAAGTGAAACTGACGCCGAGTATGGCGATTTTCAAGCAGAATTACTCAGTGGCGAGGTTATCTTCTTTGGTAAACGTCCACGTCCGCGTAATACTCAAAATATCAATGTCTTTACTTACATCATCAGGAAAGCGTGCATACGGCGCAGCCAGTTCTACAATATGCTTCGCTGCTTCATCCAGCACTTTATGTCCTGAACTACGATTGATTTCAATATCCTCAATGCTACCATCAGCCCTGATAGATACTGTCATTTGCAATTGACCATAGAGCTTCAAATCTCTGGCAGCCTCGGGGTAATTCAAGTTACCCACTTTTTCCACTTTCTGGCGCCACGCATCAACATACATCGCATAACGATACTCTTTAGCACGTGCACCGATAAATTTACGCTTAGGACGCTTCTGATAATCATCTTGCTGTTTGGATATCAATGCCTCAAGGCGATCCATCTCTAAAGCGGCAGCTGTAATATCCTGATAATTAAGTGTTTTATTCGGCAAGGCTTGAGTACCTGTACCAGACTCTGTCGCTACGGCCTTCTGCACCAGCTTTGACTCTACGACCACTGGCGAGTGCAATTGCGTCATCAGCTCTTGTGCTTGCTTCTCCAGCAATGCCACATGTTTTTGCTCGCGCGTTTCCTCTGCGGTTTGTTTCGCAGATGGACCACCCGCTTTTGCTTCTGCAACTGGATTCTCAGTAAACTCAGTTTTTTGCTGCTTTAACGCAGGTAACGCTGTTTTCATTTTGCGATCTTGATCGGTATTGCCGCCACGATCTAAATTAGCCTGTGCAAAGGCATCTGCATTTTCTGGCCTGCTGCTGGTTTTGGCATTGACTAAAAACACTTCTAAAACCGGCAGTTGATCTTTGAATTTTTTAAGTTCCGGCTGAAACTTAATGCTAAGAATGACTGCATGCAAGAGTAATGACACCCAAATAGCAATACTCATCACACTCATTGTTTTGAATTTAACAGTGAGCGCAGCCAAAGCTTTTCCTTCCTTGATTTTAAGTGCAGTAACCAAAAGTTAGCCTGCGTTTAAGGTTTCCAGCAGCCTCTGATGAATACCACCAAAGCCGCCGTTACTCATGATTAACACTTGATCACCTGATTGAGCTTCACTAGCAATCGCAGCAATCATGGCATCTAAATCATCGTAGACTTTAGATTTTGCACTAATTGGGGCTAATGCTTCAGCCGCATCCCAACCTAGATTTGCACCATAACAAAACACCAAATCGGCATCTTTCAGGCTGGCTGGCAGTGCGCTTTTCATCACACCAAGCTTCATGGTGTTGGAGCGTGGCTCCAGCACCGCCAATATACGCGCCTTGCCGACCTTGCTACGTAAGCCTGCGACGGTGGTTTCAATGGCGGTAGGGTGATGCGCAAAGTCGTCATAAACGGTCACGCCATTCACTTCACCGCGCACTTCCATGCGACGTTTTACATTTTTAAATTCGCCTAAAGCTTCAATGGCGATACAAGGTGCCACACCAACATGACGCGCTGCGGCAATCACAGCCAGCGCATTCATTCTGTTATGCTCACCTAACATTTCCCAGCTGACTCGCGCTTGACGCTCACCTTTAAAGATCACATCAAAACTACCATTCGCATCTAAATTGGTCGCTTGCCAATCGGCATCTGTGCCAAACTTTTCTACTGGTGTCCAACAGCCTTTTTCAATCACCCGCTGCAAACTGGTTTCTTTGCCATTCGCCACCACTAAACCCTGCTGCGGAACCGTGCGCACCAAGTGGTGAAATTGTCTTTCAATCGCCGCTAAGTCATCAAAAATATCCGCATGGTCAAACTCAAGGTTATTCAATACGGCGGTACGTGGGCGATAGTGGACGAACTTAGAGCGTTTATCGAAAAATGCCGTGTCATACTCGTCGGCCTCAATCACAAAGAAAGGTGAAGTGCTGTTCGCATCCTGCTTGCTCTTCGCTAAAGCAGGCGTTTGCGGCAAACGCGCAGAAATACCGAAATTCTCCGGCACACCACCAATCAAAAAGCCTGGCGCCAAACCCGCATACTCCAACACCCAAGCCAACATAGAGCTGGTCGTGGTTTTACCATGTGTACCCGCTACTGCCAACACCCACTTGCCTTGCAGTACATTTTCCGCCAGCCACTGGGGCCCTGAGATATAAGGTAAGCCTTGGTTTAAAATCTCCTCCATCAACGGATTACCGCGTGAAACCACGTTACCAATCACATATATATCGGGATTTAGCTTCGTTTGCTCTGGCGAAAAACCTTCGATAAGCTCAATGCCCTGCGCCTCAAGCTGCGTGCTCATCGGTGGATAAACATTGGCGTCACAACCTGTGACTTTGTGGCCGGCAGCCTTGGCCAGCGCAGCAATACCGCCCATGAACGTGCCGCAGATGCCTAAGATGTGAATATGCATATAGTTTGACTGAGTTAAGTTATTTTAATTGTTATGATTTTGCATTCAGAAAACCTGCTCACTAAGCCAGATTAGGCGCGAGCCAACGCTCCAAATACTCTTTTGTAACACCCCTGCGTTTAGCCATTTCGACCAACTGATCTTCACCGATTTTATCCACACTAAAATATTTAGATTCTGCATGTGAGAAGTAAAAACCAGACACGGCGGCACCCGGATGCATCGCAAATGATTCAGTCAATTCCATGCCGATTGCCTCTGCTTGCAACACCTTAAACATATCAGGCTTCACCGTATGGTCTGGGCAAGCCGGATAACCAGGCGCAGGACGGATACCTTGATATTGCTCTTTAATCAACGCTTCTTTAGGTAAAGATTCATCTGCCGCATAACCCCAGAAGTCGGTACGAATACGTTCGTGCATGTGCTCGGCAAACGCCTCAGCCAGCCTATCTGCCAAGGCTTTGAGCATAATACTGCTGTAGTCATCATGTGCATCTTCAAATCGTTTGACATGCTTCTCAATACCAAGACCCGAGGTGACGGCAAACATGCCGATGTAATCTGGCACGGTGGTTTCCAAGTCAGCCTTAGGCGCAATAAAATCTGCCAAGCACTGGTTAGGTCGCGCAACGCCTTCAATCACCGGTTTTACCGTTTGCTGACGCATTCCGTAGTAAGTAAAGGCAACCTGCTGACGGGTATCATCCGTGTAAATCTCAATATCGTCATCATTGATCGTGTTGGCAGGTAACAGTGCAACTACGCCATTGGCGGTGAGCCAGCGGCCTTCAATGATTTTCTTCAGCATGGCTTGCGCCTCGCCGAACAACTTGGTCGCAGCCTCTCCCACGACCTCGTCTTTCAAGATGGCTGGATAAAAGCCGGCTAAATCCCAAGTTTGGAAGAATGGCGTCCAATCAATGTATTGTGCAATCACGCTTAGATCTGCATTCTTGATTTCACGGCGGCCAATAAACTTAGGCTTCACCGGTGTATTTTTGCCGGTGAATGACAATTTGGCTTTATTGGCGCGCGCCTCGGCAATGGTCAGCATAGGCGTGCCTTTTTTATTGGCATGCTGTGCACGGGCTTTTTCGTAGTCAGTGGCCACTTCGGCAATATAAGCATCACGACTCTCAGGCGTGAGCAGCGACTGCATGACAGAAACCGAACGTGACGCGTCTGCCACATAAATAATCGGGCCATCGTAATGCGGTGCGATTTTAACGGCGGTATGCGCGCGTGAAGTAGTCGCACCACCGATCAGCAATGGCATTTTCAGGCCTTTGAAGTACGGGTCACGTTGCATTTCTTTGGCGATATGCGTCATCTCTTCTAACGATGGCGTAATCAGGCCTGACAAACCAATAATGTCTGCATTTTCGGCTTTAGCCATGGCTAATATTTCAGCCGCTGGCACCATCACGCCCATGTTCACCACTTCAAAGTTATTGCACTGCAACACGACAGACACAATGTTCTTACCGATGTCATGCACATCACCTTTTACCGTAGCAATCACCACCTTGCCTTTAGGCTTGGCAACGATGCCGGTACGTTTTTCATCCGCCGCTTTTTCAGCTTCAATAAATGGGATTAAATGCGCCACCGCTTGCTTCATCACGCGGGCAGATTTCACCACTTGCGGCAGGAACATTTTGCCCTGACCAAACAAGTCGCCCACGACATTCATGCCGTCCATGAGCGGACCTTCAATGACGTGAATTGGCCTACCGCCACTATCGACGACTTTTTGGCGCGCTTCTTCGGTGTCTTCTACAATAAATTCGGTGATGCCATGCACCATGGCGTAGCTCAAACGTTTTTCCACAGGTACAGGCGCTTCTGGTGTGCCGCGCCATTCTTGTGTTGCAGCCTCTTTTTTGCCGCCTGCCACCAAAGTACTGGCAATTTCAATCATGCGCTCTGTGGCGTCCGCTCTGCGATTCAGCACCACATCTTCAACGCGCTCTTTAAGTTCGGTAGGCAAATCGTCATATACGCCCATCATGCCGGCGTTGACGATACCCATCGTCATGCCAGCTTGGATGGCATGGTAGAGGAATACCGTGTGAATCGCCTCGCGCGCAGGGTCATTGCCGCGGAAACTGAAGCTCACATTGGAAACGCCGCCTGAAATTTTGGCGTAAGGTAAATTCTCTTTAATCCAGCGTGTGGCGTTAATGAAATCTACCGCGTAGTTATTATGTTCTTCAATGCCAGTCGCAATCGCGAAAATATTCGGGTCAAAGATAATGTCCTCTGGTGGAAAATCCAACGTTTCCACGAGCAAATCATAGGCGCGTTTACAAATTTCAATTTTGCGTTCGTAAGTGTCAGCCTGACCTTTTTCATCAAAGGCCATCACGATGGCCGCCGCACCATAGCGCTTACAGAGTGTGGCCTGACGCAGAAACTCAGCCTCGCCTTCCTTCATTGAAATGGAGTTCACAATCGACTTGCCTTGCACGCATTTCAAGCCGGCTTCAATCACGCTCCATTTAGAAGAGTCGATCATAATCGGCACCCGCGCAATATCTGGCTCGGAAGCAATCAGATTCAAAAAGTGCGTCATGGCTTTGATGGCATCCAGCATGCCTTCATCCATATTGATGTCGATGACTTGTGCACCATTTTCTACTTGCTGACGCGCGACTGACAACGCTTGGTCGTATTGCTCGTTGATAATCAAGCGTGCAAAGGCTTTGGAGCCTGTGACATTGGTGCGCTCACCCACATTCACAAACAAAGATTCATCATCCACAACAAATGGCTCTAAACCGGATAGCTTCAAGGTGCGCGCTAAAGTCGGCACTCTACGTGGTGGTACGTCTTTAATTTGATTGTAAATGGCGTGAATATGCGCCGGCGTCGTGCCACAACAGCCACCCGCGATGTTCAAAAAGCCACTTTCGGCAAACTCACGCACCAAACTAGATGTCACGTCTGGCGTTTCATCAAAGCCGGTATCGCTCATTGGGTTAGGCAAGCCGGCGTTTGGATAAATACACACAAACGTATCAGCGATTTTTGAGAGCTCTTCCACATAGGGACGCATCAATGTCGCGCCCAACGCACAGTTTAGGCCAATCGTAATCGGCTTGGCATGGCGTACAGAGTGCCAAAATGCAGTCACGGTTTGACCAGAAAGAATACGCCCTGACGCATCAGTGACAGTGCCAGAAATCATGATCGGGAAGGTATGGCCAATTTCAGCAAACAAGGCATCAATCGCAAACAATGCGGCCTTACAATTGAGCGTATCGAAAATGGTTTCCACCATTAAAATATCAGAACCGCCATCGACCAGACCGCGCGCCTGCTCCAGGTAAGCGATCACCAACTGATCAAAATTCACATTACGCGCCGCGGGATCATTCACATCTGGTGAAATGGACGCGGTTTTAGGTGTAGGACCTAGTGTGCCTGCCACAAAGCGCGGCTTATCTGGTGTGCTGTATTTTTCGCAAGCTGTCTTGGCAAGCTTGGCGGCGGCCACGTTCATCTCGTATGCCAAATGCCCCATGTGATAATCGTCTTGCGCCACAGTAGTGGCACCAAAGGTATTGGTTTCAATAATGTCGGCACCTGCTGCCAGATATTTTTCATGAATTTCAGCAATCACTTGCGGCTGGGTAAGCGTCAGCAACTCATTGTTACCCTTAACAAACAACTCCCGCTCGCCTGCTGGCGCTTTAAAGTCAGCGAAACGCTCACCGCGATAGTCAGCCTCAGTCAGCTTATATTGCTGAATCATCGTACCCATCGCACCATCTAAAATCAGAATGCGTTGGGCTAATAATTCTCTAAGAATTTTTTCAGTGGTGGAGATTGTTTTATGCGGCATGGATTAAGCTTTGATCGAGTGTTTTATTCAGTGCTAAATTATATCACCTGCATGGAAAGTGCTAAAAATTGAAATGCCAATTACATCAACAATTGCCAAGCCAAGCCGAGTACACCGCTACTCAAAATCACGCTAATCACACCAGCCTTAAATCTAAACACGGCAATAGTGGCCACTAGCGTGAGTGCGGCTGAGAATACGTCAAATGACCCCGCCAACCCTTGCGGCCAGAGCACATGGTAAGCAAAGAACAGCGCCAAGTTGAGAATAACCCCAACCACCGCAGCCGTAATGGCGCTCAGAGGTGCAGTAAATTTTAGATTACCGTGTGTCGTTTCAATGAATGGCCCACCGACTAAAATAAAGATAAAGCTGGGTAAGAACGTAAAAAATGTCACGATTGCAGCCGCAACAAAGGCTGAAGCCAGCTTGGCATTCGCCCCAAATACCTCAGTCACCCAGCCGCCAACAAAGCCGACGAAAGTCACCACCATAATTAACGGGCCGGGTGTCGTCTCACCCAAAGCCAAACCATCAATCATTTGCGTGGGATTCAGCCAATGATAATGCTCCACTGCCCCCTGATACACATAAGGCAACACGGCATAAGCGCCGCCGAACGTCAGCAACGCCGCTTTGGTAAAAAACCAGCCCATTTGCGTAAACGCGCCATGCCAGCCATATTGTACAAATAACAAGGTCATTGCAACGAGCCAGATCAGCAAACCAACCGCGGCCACCTTAAACATCTTTTTCCAACTGAAATAAGCGTGATTAGGGGTAGGCGTATCATCGTCAATTAGCGCCGCCCCGTAATCTTTTTGTGACGCACCATGCCCGCCGCCCAACTTGAAATACTGCGGTGCGATGCGACTACCCACATAGCCAATGGCTCCAACCACCAGCACTATCAATGGAAATGGCAACTTCAGCACAAATATGGCGGCAAATGCCAGTGCGGCAATCGTCCACATGACGCGATTCTTTAACGCTCGAACACCAATACGATATGCCGCAAACAACACGATTGCCACTACGGCGGGCTTAATACCATACAGAACACCAGCCACAGCAGGCACCGAACCATAAGCCATATAAATCCATGCCAAACCGGTAAGAATAAAAAACGATGGCAATACAAAAAGGCCGCCAGCAATGACGCCGCCCCAAGTACGATGCATGAGCCAACCGATATAAGTGGCTAACTGCTGCGCTTCTGGCCCAGGCAGCACCATGCAATAGTTAAGCGCGTGTAAAAAACGCCTTTCAGAAATCCAGCGCTTCTTTTCCACCAAGTCATGATGCATGATGGCAATCTGCCCCGCCGGACCGCCAAAACTAATGAAGCCAAGTTTAAGCCAATACCAAAAAGCCTGCGCCAAGCTGACTGGCTGCGGCGCAGCTTTAGATATATTGTCCGTGTGACGCATCATTCTTAATGGCGACGCTTAGCAAAAATCAGACATCGTGCCTTCTATACTGAATTGCTTCCGCAATATGCGCAGGCTGAATATTAGTTTCATCACTCAAATCTGCGATGGTACGCGCCACTTTCAAAATGCGATGATATGCTCTTGCCGATAAATTAAGGCGCGAAATGGCAGTTTTCAACAGCGTCAGACCAGCTTCATTTGCTGTACAGAAAACGTCTATTTCTTTTGCACCCAATAAATTATTTGACTTATTCTGCCGATTAATCTGTTTAGCACGCGCTTTTTCCACTCGAGCTCGGATAGATTGCGAGTCCTCACTGACGCTAGCATTAATCAATTCATCATCTTTAAGGGCAGGCACCTCAATATGCAGATCAATGCGGTCTAGCAACGGCCCAGAAATCTTGGCTTTATAACGTGATACCTGATCTGGCGTGCAACGACATTTATTGTTGTGATGCCCTAAATATCCACACGGACAAGGGTTCATCGCAGCAATTAACTGAAAGTTGGCAGGAAAATCCGCCTGCCGCGCAGCACGTGAAATGGTGATATGTCCACTTTCTAAAGGTTCACGAAGCACTTCCAGCACTTTCCGATCAAACTCGGGCAATTCATCTAAAAATAGTACGCCGTGATGCGCTAAAGAAATTTCACCTGGGCGCGGAACTCCGCCACCGCCGACTAAGGCTACGCCAGAAGCTGTATGGTGAGGTGC
>DAIDAH010000110.1 GCA_027310735.1 Methylotenera sp.
GCCTTTTACAAAGCCGTTAAATTCTCTGGCGGTTTGGTAGTCTAGGTCTTTTCTATCAACAACAAACACCACCTTATGCACTTTAGGCATACGCTGGATGATTTGGCTGGCCTTAAACGAAGTCAGGGTTTTGCCTGAGCCAGTGGTGTGCCAGATGTAGGCATTATCATTGCTGTTTTTAACACGATCCACTAAGGCTTCAGTCGCATAGAACTGATAGGGTCTGAGCACCTTGATAACTTGCTCTTCAGTCAGCACCATGTACTGACTAATCATCTTGGCAATGTGGCAGGGTTTTAGAAACTCGCTGCTGAACTCATGTAAGTCAGACAGGCGCTTATTGTCTTTGTCTGCCCAGTAGAAAGTTTGCTGAAAACTCTGTTGTTTATTGTTAGAGAAGTACTTGGTATTAACGCCATTGCTGATGATGAAAAACTGCACATACTGAAACAGCCCAGCCCCCGCATCATAGCTATCATGCTGATAGCGATTCACCTGATGGAAGGCTACTTTAAGCTCTGCACCGCGTTTCTTGAGTTCAATCTGCACCAGAGGCAAGCCATTGATGAGAATGGTCACGTCGTAGCGGTTTTTACGCTTACCTTGTATTGTGACTTGGTTCGTTACTTGAAATTCATTCAGACACCATTCATCGCAGTTTAAGAAGCTGATGTAAACAACTTCATCGGGCTTGCCTGCTACTGAGTCACGCTTGAGGGCGTACTTGTCACGCAGAATCTTAGCGCGCTCAAACACGCTGCCTGTATTGAGGTGGTTGAGAATGCGTTCAAACTCGTTGCTGGTGAAGCTAATGTCTTTGTTATGGACTTCCAGTTGATGCTTGAGATTTGCCAACATGGCCGCTTCATCGTCAATAGTGACGCTGGCATATTCCATGCCGTTGAGTTGGGTGATTAGGGCGGCTTCTAGGGCGAACTCGGATTGTGTACTCAAGGTAACTTATCTCTTTCTTGGCACTTAAACAAACATCTGCTGTAATAAGCCTTGTTTGTATTGCTTCACGGCTTGGAGTTGGGTTTGGGTGGCAGTGATTTTATCGTCAATGGCAGTTAAGAAGTTGGCGACTTTGGTTTGTTCTTGCTCTGATGGTATTGGCACCATTAATGACTTAATAATCTCTGCGGATAAATTACCCTGCCCACCCTGCAAATAAGTTTGCAAAATGCTTTCTTTTTTATATAAGAAGTATGAAAGTAAAAAGTAAGTATTTAGCTTAGAGCGAATACATAACACAGCTTGGTTTATTGCGCCTTCAACTTGAGATATAGCCACTTCACCGCTTGTTGCACCATACAACGCGTAAAGTAAATCGCCCTTTAATACCATTTTAGCTGATGAACCTTTCAAGCCAGATTCGCTAATAAATTGAGCCGTTCTATTCGCACCAATTTCCCCTGATTTAATAAACGGTATGTCACCAGTATAAAAACCCTTGTTTGTGGTTAAAGGGGTGCCGCCTGAGAAAAACGAGCTGACTTCACCTAGCTTGTTTTCTTCCCACTCAGGAAAATCCCCCCCATCATCATTTTTAAAGCGCAGTTCTTGGCTAAAAATCTGTTGCATCACGCCATTTTTGTATTGGGTTAACAGGTCGTGTTTTTGGGTGAGATGTGAGATTTTTTCATCAACAGCCGTGAGGAAGTTAGCGATTTTGGTTTGTTCATCAATTGAGGGTAATGAAATCTCAACTTTTTCAATGGTAGATTTAGATAGACTGGGTACTCCTGAAGCCTCGTTATAATTTTTCCAATCTATCCGTTGGAAAGTCGCATAAATGAACTTTGGGAGGCAATTCTTAAAAGAGTGAGTATAAAAAAGTGTGTCTACAGTCCAAAACTTGCCATTCAATAATGTTGGTCTATCAATAGTGCCTTTTCTACCAATACAAACACTTTCACCATCATACAAATATTTATCTACTGATAGCATGTAACCACCAGTGCCATAAACTGGTATATCACCCTTTGAAAGGTGCTTGTAATCCTTACCGCTTCCTATGGATAAAACACTACCAATAGTCTTATTTTCCCAGTCAGGAAAGACTTTTCCATCATCATCTTTAAAACTTATTGCTGGCACATTCATGCTTCTTGCCCTTGCATTGCAAATGGCGGCTCAATACCTAACTCTTTGCAAAAAGCCGCAATGGTTGCATCAGTGGCTTGGCTTGCTTTATCCAGCTTAATCAACTGTGCAGAAATAGCACCTAAATCAATCGCATCTTCTGCCTCAAACGTATCCACATAACGTGGAATATTCAGGTTGTAATCATTGGCCTTAATACTCTCAATACTGACTACATGGCTGTACTTGTCTTCATTAGTGCGTGCTTGGTAGGTATCAACAATCTTTTGAATGTATTCAGGGCGCAAGATGTTTTGCGTTTTGACCTTATCAAACTGCTGGCTGGCATCAATGAACAACACATTATCTGGGTGCTTACGGCATTTCTTGAACACCAGCACGCAGGTAGGGATAGAAGTACCGTAGAAGATATTAGCTGGTAAACCAATCACGGCATCTAGGCAGTTGAGTTGTTCAATCAGGTAGGTACGAATATGTCCTTCAGCCGCACCACGGAATAGCACACCATGCGGCAATACCACTGCCATCGTACCTTCTTCTGCCAAGTGGTAGACCATGTGCTGCACAAACGCCATATCAGCTTTACTACTTGGTGCAAGTTTGCCATACACACTGAAGCGATCATCATTCATGTGTAACTGGCTGGCACTCCACTGCGCTGAAAATGGTGGATTGGCTACTATGGCATCAAAACGTAAATCACGGTGCTGCGGGCGTTCTAGGGTGTCTTCCTGCTTAATATCAAAGTCTGCATAATGTACATCATGCAGAATCATGTTCATACGCGCTAAGTTGTAGGTGGTACGGTTGAGTTCTTGACCATAGATTTTATCTACGTTGGTGGCTTCACGCTTTACACGTAGCAATAGTGATCCGCTACCACAGGTAGGGTCATATACGCTTTTGAGATTCTTGTTATTAGCTGTAACTAGCTTGGCCAGTAAGGTTGATACTGGTTGCGGTGTATAAAACTCACCTGCTTTTTTACCTGCGCCACTGGCAAACTCACCAATTAGATATTCGTAAGCATCACCCAGTACGTCTGCGGTGGCATCACTCAGATTGAAATCAATCTTATCTAAATGCACCAGCACTTTTGCTACCAAGTCATTCTTCTCTTTTTCGGTCTTGCCAAGCTTGGATGAGGTTAAATCCAAGTCTTCAAATAGGTTAACAAAGTCATCGGCACTGTCTGTGCCTAATGTGCTTTGTTCAATGTTTTTGAGTATTTTAGTTAGGTCGCCCAGAATGAAGTTGTGGCTTGCACCTTCGTTGTAAGCATCTTGCTGATTACTACCCTTCATGGCGATGGCATGAAACATTTCAGAGGGTTTTAAGAAGTAACCTAGTTCATCTAAGGCAGCTTCTTCTAGGGCTTCGATATACTCTTTACCAGCGGCAGTAGCTTCGTTGAGTTCTGCGAATTTGAGATTTTCTTGTGCGAGTTCTGCATCAGCAAAACGCTGGATTTTTTCAGAGAGGTATTTGTAGAAAATAAAGCCTAAGATGTAATCACGGAATTCATCTGCACCCATCTTGCCACGTAGTGTATTGGCAATATTCCAAAGCTGCTGTTGGAGTTGACGGCGTTGTTCTTCTGACATTGTGTGAAATTCTTATAGGTTATTATTGACCGTATTATGACTCATAAAATTCTTTTTGAGTGATGCGCAATTAACTTCAATAATTATTGTTACAATAATTAAATGTTAAAAACCACTAAATTAAAAACAAGCAAATCCATTCCACCTATTTGCCTCACTGGTTTGGGGACAATAGGCGTATTTCAACTGCCTAGACTAAATGCGCCAGCAATCAATTTGCCGTTGTATGCCTCAAAAGTATCAGCAGGCTTTCCAAGTCCTGCGGAAGAGTATGTAGAGAAGCGTTTAGATACCAATGATTATTTAATTGACCAGAAAGACGCCACCTTCTTCATCACCATCCAAGGTTATTCAATGGTAGATGTGGGGCTATTACCTAAAGACAAAGCGGTAGTAGACCGATCTAAAACGCCTACTGTTGGCGATATTGTATTGGCGGTAGTGGATGGTGAGTTTACGGTTAAAACGCTGGGTCGTAACAAAGAAGGGGCAGTTAGATTGTTACCTGCCAACTCAACTGGTGCATATAAGCCCATCGAGATTACTGAAGAAATGAATTTTGAGATTTGGGGTGTGGTGACTGGCTCGTTTAGGCGATTTTAGTCGGCGGACGCTAGATACAAAAAAGCCTAGTCAGTGACTAGGCTTAGTGTTCTTGCTAATGAAGTGATTACTTGTTCATTACGTACATTGTTACTTCAAAGCCAAAACGCATTTCTGTAGCTGCTGGTTTAGTCCACATAATATTTCTCCAAAGTATTTATCTGTTTTGAACTGACATCGTGTCTTGTTCGAGTGAGTTCATTATGCACCTGCCAAAAATTACAACACTATTACTGTTCATGAATGACGACTAAGTAAAATCATGAAAGAAAATGACATGCCACTCCCCCACCCTACCCGCAGTATTGCCCTCATTGATGTCAATAACTTTTACGTGAGCTGTGAGCGCGTGTTTAATCCTAAGCTTGTCGGTGTGCCAGTTGTCGTATTAAGTAACAACGATGGCTGTGCAGTCGCACGCAGCAATGAAGCCAAGGCATTGGGTGTACCAATGGGCGAGCCTTGGTTTAAATTGAAAGACTTGGCTAAACAACATGGCATTATTGGCTTATCTAGCAATTACGCGCTGTATGCGGACATGAGCAACCGCGTGATGTCGATACTACGCGAATACAGCCCAGACCAAGAAGTGTATTCGATTGATGAGTCGTTCTTAGATTTGACAGGCTTTCAGTCACGCGACTTAATCAGCTATGGCCAACATATGCGTAAGCGCATTCTTAAGTGGACTGGCTTACCTGTGTGTGTAGGTATTGGTTCAACCAAGACCTTAGCCAAGCTCGCTAATCACTGCGCTAAAAAACGACCTGTATTTAATAGCGTGTGCAATTTTAACGCCATGTTACCTACTGAGCTTGAACACTTACTATGTCAAATTGATGTGGGTGAGATATGGGGCATCGGCCGTAAACTTGCGCCAAAGCTACAGGCTCTAGGCTTTAATACCGTACAAGACTTAAAACGTGCCAACCCTGATAGATTGAGGCAGCAGTTCAGTGTTGTACTTGAAAAAACCATACATGAGCTTAACGGTACGGTTTGTATCGACTTAGAAGAGATTAGCCCACCAAAGCAGCAGATTATGAGTTCACGCAGTTTTGGACAGCCTATACGCGATTACAACAGTCTTGCTGAGTCGATTACGCTTTACATGAGCAGCGCAGCGGTGAAGTTACGTAGGCAGCAGTCTTTTGCAGGCTCGGTGCACGTTTTTATTAGAACCAGCCCATTTAAGCAAGATGCTCCGCAATATAGCAACGGCATAACAATTCCATTACCTAGCGCGACTGACAATACTATGCAGCTGGTAAACATTGCGCTGTGGGGCTTAAAACAAATTTATAGGCCTAATTATGACTATGCCAAAGCTGGCGTGATGCTGAGTGAACTGGTAACAGCGCAAGGTGTACAAAATGATTTATTTAGCCAATCGGGGGCGAACGCAGAAAACGGAAAAAATTGTACGCTAAGCTAAATTCATCACACTTTATCGGTTTTTTGCTAGTAAACGCACCACCGTCGATGGATGTACCTGAAACAATCGAGCAGCATCAGCCCCTGTTTTTTGGCCGGATGTTACGAATGTGATGATTTCTTTCTGTTGTTGTGGTGTAAGTTTAGGTCGCCGCCCACCAATTCTGCCTTCTTGTCGTGCAGCTTCAAGGCCATTTTTGGTGCGCTCACGTAGCATAGCACGCTCAAACTCTGCAAATGAGCCAACGATTTGCATCATCATCCGACCAGCAGGTGTGGATGTATCAATCGCTTCGGTCAGACTTTGAAAATCCGCTCCTGCTTCTTCGATCTTTTCCAGCGTCAGTAGCAAGTCTTTCAGTGATCGCGATAGTCGATCCAATTTCCAGACGGCAACTATGTCACCTTTGCGTAACTGACCTAGAAGTCGATGCAGTTCAGGGCGATCCCAGCGACCACCAGAAGCCTTCTCTTGAAAAATAAGTTCACAGCCAGCGGACGTAAGCGCACCAATTTGTGCTGCTGTGTCTTGGTCTTGAGTTGAAACGCGAGCGTATCCGATGAGCATGATTGCAAAAACCTGTTGCCAATGATGTTCATTGTGCAATACATTTATGCAATGCGCAAGCCCTGGTTTTATGTGAAGTGAATTTTGATTGCGCAAAGGAACATTTGCGCAATCTTCATAAAGCACTTATCCAACAAGTCAAAACAATTTAATACCAGTCAAACTATTCGCGCAGACTTCTTTAATAATGCGTAGTAAATCTAGCGCATATGGTTTTGTCATCATGTCTTGCGTACCTGTCGCATACAGTTCAGACCATAGCCCCTTTGTACCAATTGGTTTTGCAATCACATATTCATGATCTACATAGCTTTGAATACCCCAACTGGGCAGCGCGGCGACACCTCTACGACTAGCCACCAGTTGCATAATGGCAACCGTGAGTTCTGCCGCGCGCCTTTCAAACACAATGTTGGCTGGTTTAAGCACGTTACGGATGATGTCGATGCGTTCTTCAGGCACTGGATAGGTGATCAACGTTTCACTACTAAAATCCTCCGCTAAAAATCGCGCCTTATTGCGCTTAGGATGATCTGGGGGTAAAACGGCCATTATTTCAAATTTGAATAATGCTTGATGTTGTAAGTCACGTACTTTTTCAGGTAAGCCACCAATAACCAAATCGGCCTTACCTTCACCTAATAGGTGCCAAGGGTCGCTATGAAAACCTGCAACTAAATCAACTTCAACCTCTGGCCAAGCGCGCCGAAAGGCATCCATCACAGGTGTTAGCCAGTCAAAACAGGTGTGGCACTCTAAAACAATTCTAAGCTCGCCTGATTGATCACTTTTCAAACGAATTAAATCACGCTCAGATTTTTCAATGAGTGGTAATAACTCATTGGCTAAATCTAAAAGTCGTTGCCCTGCTGGGGTAAAGCGTAGGCCTTGCGCATTGCGCTTAAACAGAGTTATTTCATAGTGTGTTTCTAGTGCACGTATTTGGTGAGACAGCGCAGATTGCGTTAGAAAAACACGTTCGGCAGCTAAGCCAAGCTTACCCGTTTCGGCAATGGCTTTGAGTGATTTTAGATGGCGAATTTCGATCATGGCTTATAGGCTTTGTTCTGTAGTATGAATTTAATTCAAATTTATCACAAAAACTTTCGCTTTATTAAATTATTTTGTCATCACAAAATGCACGCCTTACTTTGAGATGAGAATAGAAATGACACAACAACCAATAAAAACGCATATTTTAGGTTACCCTCGTGTGGGCGAAAAACGTGAGCTAAAATTTGTACAAGAATCTTTTTGGCGTGGTGAGTCGTCACCAGATTATTTACAGAAAACAGCAAAAACATTGCGCGCTGAGCATTGGAAAAAGCAACAAGCGGCTGGCCTGAGCTTTGTTACAAGTAACGATTTTTCCTTATATGACCATGTGTTGGATCACACGGTGTTGTTTGGAGCATCGCCCAAGCGTTTTGGCAAAACACCTTTCGGTGCAAAAAACATATCCCCAGAAAACGCTTATTTCGCACTTGCACGCGGCAATATTGAGCAGCCTGCAATGGAGATGACCAAGTGGCTAGACACTAATTATCACTACATCGTACCTGAACTCAATGCCGATACGCAGTTTTCGATTAACGCACATGATTATCTGACGCAGCTAGATGAAGCGCAAAAATTAAGTTCGAATGTGAAACCAGTATTACTAGGGCCTGTGAGCTTTTTATATTTTAGTAAAGCGCGTGACATTAACAAACTAGACTTATTGGATAGCTTGGTTCAGCAGTATGCGCATTTACTGCAAGAGCTTCATGCCAGAAAAATAGCATGGCTACAAATTGATGAGCCTATTTTTGCATTGGATTTAGACGATGTTTGGTTAAAGGCCTTTGAGCGCGCTTATGCCTGGTTTAGAACATCGCGCCCGAAACTATTGCTCACCACTTATTTTGCTAATGTTTCACGTTATCAGGCTTTCATTACCAGCTTACCCGTCGATGGCATTCATATTGACTTAGTACGTGCACCTGAGCAATTAGGGCCGTGGATCAATGCAATTCCTAGCCATTGGGTGTTATCGGCTGGGGTGATTGATGGTCGTAACATTTGGCGCAATGATTTAGACAAAACACTTGCGCTGCTAGAACCTTGGGTGCAAAGGTTAGGAAAGCGTTTGTGGATTGCCCCTAGCTGCTCATTACTACATACACCTGTCACTTTGGCACATGAAGTCAAACTGGATGATGAAATTAAATCTTGGTTAGCCTTTGCTGATGAGAAGTTAGCTGAGCTTAATGTGATTGCTAACGCATTGAATCATGGCGTTGAGTCGGTAGCGGATGAATTGGCGATTTCACGCGCTGCAATTGTCTCGCGCAACAATTCTGGCCGAGTTCATTCAGCCAGAGTAAAGGCGCGAATTGCCCTATTAAACACAGTAAATGAAAATCGTCACAGTCCGTTTCCAGTGCGTCAAGCCGCACAAAAAGCACGTTTGAATCTACCATTATTGCCAACCACAACCATAGGATCTTTCCCGCAAACGCCTGATATTAGAGCGAGTCGTGCCGCATTAAAAAAAGGTGCTATTAGCCAACAAAAATATGATGCAGATATGGAGTCGCATATCGAATATGCGATTCGTGAACAGGAAACGTTAGGCCTAGATGTACTTGTGCATGGCGAAGCCGAAAGAAATGACATGGTGGAATTCTTTGGAGAGCAATTAGCAGGCTATGCATTTACAGAAAATGGCTGGGTGCAAAGTTATGGTTCACGCTGCGTTAAACCGCCTGTGATTTATGGCGATGTTTATAGACCTCAACCTATGACGGTAGCTACGGCACAATTTGCACAATCCCTTTCTAGAAAACCAGTGAAAGGAATGCTTAC
>DAIDAH010000111.1 GCA_027310735.1 Methylotenera sp.
GGTATCATTGATACATTTGAAAAAATCAATATCCATCATCAACATTGACAGCGGACTACTATAACGTTGCGCGCGAATTAACTCAGCTTCAGCCAATTCAATAAAATGACGGCGATTAGTAAGACCAGTTAAGAAATCTTTCTCAGCACGGTTTTTAAGTTCCTCCTGCATTCTGATGCGCTCAGTAATATCTGCAAATGACGCCACATAATGCGTAGTGATGCCATCTGTACTTTTTACAGCGGTAATTGTTTGATACTCGGGATAAACCTCACCACCCTTACGCTTATTCCAAACTTCCCCACTCCACAATCCGGTACTAGCCAAACTTTGCCACATTGAGGCGTAAAACTCCGAGTCATGCCGACCTGATTTTAATATGCGAGGATTCTTGCCAACTGCATCCGCAGCTGTATAGCCCGTAATTGCTGTGTAAGCCTGATTGACACGCAGAATAGTGCCGTCGACATCAGTCACAAACATACCATCCTGCGTTTCAAAAGCCGCGGCAGCAATGCGCAAATCATTTTCTGCCAGCTTTTGTTCAGTGACATCGGCATGTGTGCCTGCCATGCGGGTAGGGCGTCCATTCACATCGCGCTGCACCACTCTGGCACGATCCAGTACCCATTTATAGTCACCGCTCTTGGTTCGCATTCGGTAAGTAGATTCATGCACAGATGTTTTCCCTTCCAGATGCTCCTGAATGGATTTCCAAGCATTCTGAACATCATCAGGATGTAGAAAATCAGTCCACTGCTGAGTGGTTAATTGTACTTCTTCAAAGGTATAGCCTAGCATTTCAGCCCATATATGGTTACGTTGTACATGACCAGATTGAATATCCCAATCCCAGAATCCGAGATTGCTGCCTTCAAGCACAAAGCTGAGTTGCTGTTCGCTGGCACGGAGCAATAACTCTGACCGCTTACTCTCTGTAGTGTCTCGAACTGCAGCCATAATCACAGCCCGCCCATCCAGTTCGATGACGCTGAGCAATACTTCAGCAGGGAAAGTTTCATCCGTATCAATACGCTTATGCGTCCATTCAAAACGTAGATTACCAATTTCCATTGCCTCAACAATCTTTTGTTTGGCTAATACTTCTGAATTAGTGCCGCAGGGCTGCTGTAATGGCGACAAATCCGCAGGCGAATTTAAGCAAAACTCCTCAATGGTCTTAATACCAAACAACTTCAGCGCGGCCTTATTACAATCAAAAAAACCATGCTCATCCAGCAGCATAGCCGCTTCGCCATTTGAATCATAAAGAGCGCGGAACTTAGCCTCGGACTTCAGCAAGGCATCTTCTGCGAGCTTACGTGCAGTCACATCCACCATGATCCACAGTGAAATGCCATCCGCCTCACTCAGCACCATGCCATGCATATCCACCCAAATAGACTGACCATCATGACGTAAAAATTCACACTGCCGACGTATTACGCCTTCTAGCTTAATGTTGGCATAAGCGGCGCCTACCGCTTCATACTCATCTTGGCTTACATATAACTGGCGTGTTGGCGCTCCAACCAATGCTCCTTTTTTATAACCAAGCAGTGTCTCTACAGCAGAATTAGCCCAAGTGATGTTGCGCGCTTTCGCCGTCACCATACCGACTAACTTGTTATCTAATATGGCACTTTGCTCCGCTACCAATTGCTCAATTTTTTGCTGCTTAAGATGGCTATCAGTAATATCACGAGCAATTCCAAACAAACCAATAATTTCACCGGATTCATTCTGTATAGGATATTTGCGATTATCGACCCAACCTTTTTTGCCCGCATTATCCAGAGTCTCCTGAATTTCGTGCGCTATGGGGATTCCAGCAAATACTTGCTTTTCTAATTCGTAATAAATGTCAGCATATTCTTCAGGAAATACATCATAGTCAGTCTGCCCAAGTAAATCTGTCCAATGCTCGGAAGGGTTTGTAAGGGAAACTAACGTTTGACTAGCACCAGTAAACACATGATTACGGTCTTTAAAGTAAATGTAATCATTAGTGTTATCCATCATTGCCTTGAAGTTAGGCATCATATGAGGGGTAAGCTGACTCAGACTCTTGGCATCTTGCAGCGAAAGGTCAAGAACAACGCCAGTACTAGCCAATTTTTTGGTGAAGTACCCTTTTACACAACGGATATGCCCATTACCCTGTCTTAGCCTGATATTGAAGTCGCCAGATATTTGGCTAAATTCGCTTGAAAACAAACTTTCGGCAATATCCTGATCACCAGTATGTATCAGCTGCCTGAAAGAGATGTTGCCACTCAAAAAATCCACAGGCTGGTAGCCCAGCAATTGATCTATGCAATCACTTACCTTTAAAACGACCACAGGCTCGGTGAGAGAAATAGAAACAAAGACTTCTGGTAAAGTGGCTTGCAGCATAGGATTGCTATCAATTAGTACCAAGAAATTTCATGGTACCAGAGAAAAATCTTTTCTAAAAGATATCTCGAATAGACAACTAAGCTCCAGCACCTGTAGTTACTACTGGTTTGGCATAATTAAATGCATCAGAAAAGAATGCGTCTTCGGCTAATCCCGCATTTAAAAAGCTCGCATGTGCCACCTCAACCATAGCCGGCGCGCCACAACAGTAAACTTCGTAATTACCTAAACCCTGACTGGAAAAATCATCCAACACCGCTTGGTGCACTAAACCAGTACGCCCTTGCCATTGGTCTTCAGGCATGGCATCAGACAATACGGGAATAAATTGAATGTGCGGATACTCGGTCGCCCAAGCCGCAGGCAATACTGGCATATAAAGGTCTTGTAAAGTCTTGGCGCCCCAGTACAAAATCACCGGTCGCTGAATATCCTTATGTAACATATGCTCAATCATGCCTTTAACTGGCGCAAAGCCTGTGCCGCCAGCCACCATAATAATCGGCTTGCTTGAATCTTCCCTTAAGTAAAAGCTGCCGAATGGTGCTTCAATGCGCATGATGGCTTTATCTGGCATTTCATTAAACACATACTCTGTAAACTGCCCTCCAGGAATCAAGCGCAAATGAAGCTCCAGCATATTATCGATATGCGGCGCATTAGCGAGCGAGAATGCACGACGCTTACCATCTTTAAGCAAAAACTCTATATATTGCCCTGCCATGAACTGCAAATGCTCACTACTGGGCAACTTGAGGAATAAAACCATGACATCATGCGAAAGTTGCTCCTTACGCTCGACTCGTGCCGGAATAATGCGCGGCGGAATAATGCTGGCATTAATTTCACGGCACTCAATAGTTAAATCTGTCAGCGGGCGTGCACAGCAGAATAAGGCCTTACCAGCCGCTTTTTCTGCATCGGTTAGCGCTGCTGCTGCGTAATCTCCATAATCAACCTCACCGCTCAGAACCGTACCCTTACAACTACCGCAGGCACCGTTACGGCAACCATAGGGAATATTAAATCCAGCATTGATTGCAGATTCCAGCACGGTTTCATGTGCATTTGCCGTACAAAGATGTCCGCTCGGTTGAATGGTGATTTGATGGTTCATACTTTAAATTCTCAGATTATTTTAATTTCAGTGATGCTCTTACTGCATTTTACATTGCCACTTCACTTTTAAGGATGCTTCTAAAAATACAAGCTTCTAAGCTAGGCAAAGCGCGCATCAAAAATTATGGCGCAGCATATGCAAATATGTAAGGAATGTTTTTTTATTCACAACGCCGCATTGCAACGAAGCTTGGCTTTTTAGGGGCACCTTTTAGTCTTCGCGGCGAAACTCGCCTTCAATCACATCATCGTTCGCCGCTTTTTCACCCGCATAAGTCGGCGGATTCTGCCCACCATTCTTGATTGGAATCAATAATAAAATGACAGCAATAATATCCGTAATTACACCAGGAATAATAAGCAAGATACCCGCAATAATATTCCGCGCACTACCAAACATCGCCTTGAGGGGGTTGCCACCTTGGGTTAAACTTTGCATCATTCGCCCCGAAAACAACAGTTTCTCATCGCGAATCAGTTGCAATCCCAACAAAGCAATGACAATTAAATACACTGCTACCCACCAACCGTAATGGTGTGCCAAACTAATCAAAATCCATATTTCTGCAACAGGAAAGGCAAGCAAAGCCAGCATGATGATAAAGCGCATTAGTGTATTTCTCCTATCCATTGAACGTATGATGCGAATTTCATTCCAAGTTAATGGAGTCATTACTCTATAATTACAATGCTAAATGATTAAATGTAACGTATCTATTTGGGAATGTTAGTGAAAAAATTATCTCTAAAAAACTTTTTTAACACACTGATTACTGCCATTGCCATTAGCTTTGCCAGCAGCGCTTTACTCAACGCAAGTGCCGCAGAGTTCAGTAGCAACCCGCTTAGCTTGCTGACAAAAAGCGATGCCGCAGATGAGTTTTTACAACCTGATGCTGCTTTTAAGCTTAACTTGAACGCAGTGGATGCAAACAATATTCAAGCTGAATTTTCGGTAACTCCAGGATACTATTTATATCGCCAGCGCATCAAATTTGAAATTCAAACACCCAACACTGCAAGAGCAGTTACTAACCAAACAGTAGAAATAACATTACCTACAGGCGAAATCAAAGAAGACGCTAATTTCGGCAAACAGGAAGTGTATCACCATGACTTTAAGGCTAACATCAAAGTTGCAGACGCCTCCAATGACGTCGTGACTATCGCCGCCAGTTATCAAGGCTGTAGTGAAAAAGGGCTGTGCTACGCACCGATTAAAAAAACTTTCAACGTTACACTCAATAAAAACGCCATTGCATCCACTACTAACAATACTGGCAGCTCGGTAAATAATGCTGACGGTAGCGATACAGCCAGTCTGCTAAAGTCAGGTAACATTTGGCTGGTAATTGTCGGATTCTTTGGCGCAGGCCTACTATTATCCCTGACACCTTGCGTATTGCCGATGATACCAATTCTATCGAGCATTATTGTGGGCAACCAGCCTAACCAAGGCCACAGCAATAAGCTACATAGCTTTAGCCTTTCTGTCGCTTATGTGTTCGGCATGTCACTAAGTTACACATTAGCAGGCATTGCTGCGGGGCTGTCAGGGAGCTTACTCAGCCAATCGCTACAAAATCCCTGGGTACTCGGCATATCGGCGTTCGTATTCGTATTGCTGGCTTTATCAATGTTTGATGTTTACGAGCTTAAACTACCCAGTGCACTCGAAGACAAGCTAGTCAACACTAGCAACAAATTAAAAGGAGGGCGATTTCTCGGCGTATTCATTATGGGAGTCCTCTCCGCACTGATTGTCAGCCCTTGCGTAGCGGCGCCGTTAGCTGGTGCACTTATCTATATCGGGCAATCACAAGACGTGATCTTAGGTGGCACGGCACTATTTGCGCTGTCTTTAGGCATGGGTGCGCCATTGTTAGTAATTGGTGCGGCAGGCGGTCAATTACTGCCCAAAGTAGGCAACTGGATGAATGCTGTGCGCAACTTCTTTGGCGTGCTCATGCTTGGCATGGCCATTTGGTTGATATCACCAGTCATCGCCACCAGCATTCAACTCGCACTATGGGCTACACTACTCATTGTGACTGCTGTTTATCTAAGCGCACTAGATAACTTACCCGCACACGCCAATAATGCAGCCAAGTTTTGGAAAGGTATCGCAGTGATTATGCTCATATTCGGCGTGGCACTTCTCTTTGGCGCACTCACTGGAGCAAAATCAGCCTTACAGCCATTAAGCAGCTTGAGCATAAAATCTACCAGCCAACAAAAATCTGCATCGCCCCTCGCTTTTACGCGCATTGGCAGTATTACAGAATTAGAAAAGAAATTAGCTGAGACTAAAGGCCAGCCTGTTATGCTGGACTTTTATGCTGACTGGTGTGTCGCATGTAAAGAACTTGAACAATTCACGTTTAGTGATGAAAAAGTACAACAACAACTTAAAAATACAACACTACTGCAACTAGATATGACCGCCAACTCGGATGAAGACAAAGCCTTGTTAAAACGTTTTGCGTTATTTGGGCCTCCAGGCATCGTGTTTTTTAATGGCAATGGCCAAGAAATGACCTCATTAAAAACCATTGGCTTTCAAGATGCAGATCGCTTTTCTGCTACGCTTTCCAAGCGTGATAGCTGCATGATCAGAACAACTTCCAATAAAGCTTCAACCATCCAATGTTAAAAAGAACACTCGCCCGCGTTGCCTATTTCGCCACAATGATTGCTTTGGGCTTCGCCATCTATTATTATTTTTTAGGTTCGGCTCACTTGCAAAACAAAGCCGACAACGACTACAAAAACCTTTCTACACAAGCACTTTTTGCGGCAACCTTACCCAATGAAAATGGCATAAACCAAGCAATAAGCCAATATAAAGGCAAAATAATCATACTGAACTTTTGGGCAACATGGTGCTCACCATGCCGTGAGGAAATGCCAGAACTGTCAGCATTACACACAGAGTACCGAAGTAAAAATGTCATTGTATTGGGCATCGCCATTGATGAACCTAACGCAGTCAAAACATTTACGCAATCTACACCTGTAAGCTATCCCGTGGTTATCTCTGAAAACGAGGGGATGGAACTGGCTGGTAGCCTAGGAAATAGCAAAGACATTCTGCCCTATACGGTCATCATCAACACTGAAGGCACTGTTGTAAAAACACATTTTGGACGCATTAACAAACCACTGATAGAGGCTACTCTCAATACATTATTAAACCATTAATGGTAGGAGTATCGTTAAGCCTATGATATCAACCGCTTAATTACATCAACGCGTGTAAATTCCTTTAATTACACTAAAGTCACTGGACAAAACCAGTTAACTTCGGCAAACTTGCGCCTATGAGTTATAGCATATTAAGCAAAATTTTAATTAAACGGGCGCTAAAGCATGCCAGCTAAATCTATTTTAGTGTTACACGGCCCTAATCTTAATTTATTAGGCTTACGTGAGCCAGAGCACTATGGCAAGGCTACACTTAGCACGATTAATGAAACGTTAGTTAATAAAGCCAATACAGCTAACATTGCACTAGAAACATTTCAAAGCAATTCTGAAGCTGATCTTGTTAGCAAAATCCAAACTTTAGCATCGCAAAAAGTAGATTTTGTTATTATCAACCCAGCTGCATTTACTCACACATCCATTGCGATGCGTGATGCACTATCTGCCGTTAAAGTACCTTTTATTGAGGTACATTTATCAAACGTATATGCTCGTGAGTCATTCCGCCATCACTCCTACTTTACCGATATCGCTGTCGGTGTAATTAGTGGTCTCGGCGCACAAGGCTATTCGCTGGCACTTGATTATGCCATCGAGCAAATCAATCATTCTTAAACTCTCAAATTATTACATCAAACTTTAACAAGTTTTTTAGAGGTGATCATGGACTTACGCAAACTTAAAAAATTAATTGATCTCGTTGAAGAGTCAGGTATTTCTGAACTAGAACTTACTGAAGATGGCGAAAAGGTGCGCATTAGTCGCAACTTTACAGCAAACGCCCCTCAACAGTATGCCAACTACGCACCTATGCAATATGCCGCAGCTCCACAAGCAAGTGCAGCACAAGCTGCTCCGGTAGCGGTTGTAGAAGCTCCCATTGTTGAAGAGGGTCATGCCGTTAAATCACCAATGGTCGGTACGTTTTATCGCTCACCATCGCCAGATGCAAAATCATTTGTTGAAGTGGGTGATACTGTTGCCGTGGGTGACACCTTATGCATCATTGAAGCTATGAAGTTACTCAATGAAATCGAGTCTGACAAAGCCGGTGTCGTTAAAAAAATCTTAGTAGATAACGGCCAAGCGGTTGAGTACGGCGAACCACTCTTTATTATTGCTTAGGATTTAACAACATGGCTATGTTTGACAAAATCTTAATCGCAAACCGCGGTGAAATCGCCTTGCGCGTACAGCGAGCCTGTCGCGAACTCGGCATTAGAACCGTTGCAGTACACTCCGAAGCTGACCGTGAAGCTAAATATGTAAAGTTAGCAGACGAATCTGTTTGTATCGGACCAGCACCATCTAGTCAAAGCTATTTGAATGTACCAGCTGTAATCAGCGCAGCGGAAGTTACCGACGCGCAAGCTATTCACCCTGGTTATGGCTTTTTATCAGAAAATGCTGATTTTGCAGAACGCGTAGAACAAAGTGGCTTTGTATTCATTGGCCCACGTGCAGAAACAATCCGCTTAATGGGCGACAAAGTATCTGCCAAAGATGCCATGAGAAAAGCTGGTGTACCTTGCGTACCTGGTTCTGAAGGCGCACTTCCTGATGATCCAGCTGAAATCATTAGAACCGCAAAGCAAATTGGCTATCCAGTTATTATTAAAGCAGCTGGTGGCGGTGGTGGTCGAGGCATGCGCGTTGTACACACAGAGGCCGCTTTACTGACTTCTGTCAGTATGACCAAAGCCGAAGCGCAAGCAGCTTTTGGCAACCCGATGGTTTACATGGAAAAATACCTTGAAAAACCACGCCATATCGAAATTCAAGTGCTTGCCGACCAACATGGCAATGCCGTATTCCTAGGCGAACGTGACTGCTCTATGCAACGTCGCCATCAAAAAATCATCGAAGAAGCGCCAGCACCGCTGTTAAATCCTCGATTACGCGACAAAATCGGCGAACGTTGTGCAGAGGCGTGCCGTAAAATCAAATATCGCGGCGCAGGTACTTTCGAATTCTTATATGAAAACAATGAATTTTATTTCATTGAGATGAATACACGCCTTCAAGTCGAGCATACTGTGACTGAAATGATCACTGGGTTGGATTTAGTACAACAACAAATCTTTGTAGCTGCCGGCGAAAAGTTGAAATTCCGTCAAAAAGATATTGTGCTACGCGGGCACGCTATTGAATGCCGTATTAATGCCGAAGATCCATACAACTTTGTACCTTCACCAGGCAAAATCAATACATTCCATATGCCCGGCGGGCCCGGTGTTCGCATAGATACACATGCATATGCTGGCTATACTGTTCCGCCACATTATGACTCAATGATCGGCAAACTCATTACCTACG
>DAIDAH010000112.1 GCA_027310735.1 Methylotenera sp.
GGCATCACTGCCAAGTATGGTATCGAAGGCCTACAGGTTGCCACGCTAATGGCAGGCATTATGCTGATGCTGATGGGATTAACTAAGTTAGGCGGCGTAATCAAGTTCATTCCAGACCCTGTGATTGTCGGGTTTACCAGTGGCATTGGCATTATTATCTGGGTAGGTCAATGGAAAGATTTTTTTGGACTATCCCCCGAAGCTGGCGCTAAACATTTTCATGAAAAATTCTGGCATTTAATACAGGCATTTCCTAGCTTTCAAATTGAAACCACCTCACTTGGTTTACTAACGCTAGCAACACTTTTACTGTCATCACGTATCTTCAAACGGGTACCGGCACCGTTAGTCGCGATGGTGTTGGCAACAGTAGTGCAATGGATATTTCATTTTGATAATGTTGCTACAATCGGTAGTGCATTCGGTGGAATTCCTCAGCGTCTACCCCACTTTGAAGCGCCTTCAGTCACATTTTCAGAGGTATTACAGTTAATTGGCCCAGCATTTACCATTGCACTTTTGGGTGCTATTGAGTCATTGCTATCGGCGGTAGTAGCCGATGGCATGACAGGTACAAAACATGACTCTAATCAGGAGTTGGTTGGTCAAGGTATCGCCAATATATTCTCACCTCTATTTGGCGGCTTTGCCTCTACTGGCGCTATTGCCCGTACCGCCACCAGCATCCGCAATGGCGGTACCAGCCCACTAGCTGGCATCACCCATGTTGTTACACTAATAGTAATTGTATTAGTGCTGGCGCCATTAGCCTCCAGCATTCCATTATGCGCACTATCCGCTATATTATTTGTAGTCGCTTATAACATGAGCGAACTACATCGGTTTGCTCATATGATACGCACCGCGCCAAAGCCCGATATTGCAGTTTTACTAATCACATTTCTGCTGACAGTTTTTGGCGACCTAGTCATTGCAGTCAATATCGGCGTACTGCTGGCTTGCCTGCTCTTCATGAAGCGCATGTCAGATGCCGTCAGCATTCAACAGCAATCTCATGAAGATTTAACAATTGAAGTCGACTCCATAGACTTCAAACTACCTCCGAAAACAGTAGTCTTTTCTATGGAGGGTCCATTATTCTTTGGTGCCGCTCAACATTTGGAAAGTGCACTGGAAAGCGTACATGGGCATGCCGATGTCTTAGTACTTCGCTTAGGCAAAGTGCCGTTCATCGATGCGACGGGCACCCAGTCTTTCTGGGATTTACTGGATAACTGCAAACGCAACAAGACCCGGCTAGTATTATGTGAGACGCGACCTAACGTGCTTAGAAAATTAAACTTGGCTGGCTTACTTGGACAAATTGGCAAGGAAAATGTACTTGAAAGCATCAAGCAACTGCGCCAGCAAGAATTAAAGGTAACTAATGACAAATAATGCTTTAGTCATTCAGGACAATCACACTCAGTCATTCGATGCCAATACATTCATGACTGCGAGAAACTTGGTTGCCAAATATTGTAGCACTGGGTCAAGTGCTATATCCGCAATAAAATCGGAACAATACAGATGTATCATCGTGTCGATGGACATGAATAATGAAGACCCGATAGAGATTATTCGGGCGCTGCGTCATACCGAACATGACCTCAGCTTGCCAGCCAACCAAATATTAGTTGCAAGCACGTCTCATCAACCTACACATGAAGAAATATTAAAACTTAATATTAGTGGTCAGATTCTTTCACACAGTGTGGCCTAGCGCCTATCAATAAAAATGGTTCTGCTGTATAAATAGTGAATAAAATACAGTTATATCCAATAACAATATCAGTTAAAGGGAGTCTTAAATGAACTTCAAAAACACTACCCATCGCTATGGCGCCTTATCCATAGGGTTACATTGGCTAATGTTACTCTTGCTGATCGCCGTATATGCCACAATCAACCTTCGTGAGCTTTACCCAAAAGGGAGCGATTTGCGTGAGGCGCTAAAGGTTTGGCACTTCATGCTAGGACTGTCTATTTTTGCACTAGTCAGCTTACGCATTTACGCACGGTTAACCGCCCCAACACCTCAAATTACGCCCACGCCTGCACACTGGCAGGATCTATCAGCAAAACTGATGCATCTTGCACTTTATATATTTATGATTGGTATGCCACTACTTGGCTGGCTGCTCCTCAGTGCGGCTGGAAAACCAATCCCATTTTTCGGCTTAGATCTGCCTGCGCTGGTCAATAAAAATAAAGAACTCGCAGATTTGTTCAAAGAAATACATGAAACAGTAGGCACGGCTGGATACTATATTATAGGCATTCATGCAGCGGCTGCACTGTATCATCACTACGTTCTAAAGGATGACACGCTAGTAAGAATACTACCAGAACATCACTGATCAATTTCCATACAAAATTAATCAGTGATGCCAACTCGATTATTATTAGCCACTAACTTTAAGACCAATCAAGAACGATATTGAATCGCTCTTGATTTCTAACATATCATCAAAAAAGATCAATAGACCCAGAAGGCGTCTCTTTTAAAACACCTTGTTTTACCAGTGTGCCGTAGTGAAAAATACGGTTGCGTCCAGCGTCTTTAGCTGCATATAACGAACTATCCGCGCGATTAATAACTTCCTGCGGCAACACTCCCGGATCAGCATTACTAAAACCGCCACTAATTGTAATATGCCCCACCTGAGGAAATTGGAATTGCTCTATTTTCACTCGCGCACGTTCAAAAGCTTGTATTGCGGAGTCAAGGTCATTAGCAGCAATAATGGCAATAAACTCCTCACCGCCATAGCGGTAAAGTAAATCTGATTGGCGAAGCGAGGACTGCAACAAACGAGTGACCATGATTAAAATTTCATCACCGATCACGTGACCATAAGTATCATTAATATTTTTAAAGTGATCAATATCCAGCACCCCTAACCAATAAGTATCCGGGGTGTTGATACGCTTGGTATTTTCTTCAATAGACTCATGCAGACGAGCAGATAACAAATTCCACAATCGGTCGAGGTTAATTTCCAAAGAATAGCGGTTTAGTAATCCTGTTAGTTGATCGCGTTGACTGGTATCTAGCAGATCAAAGTAATTGGTAAACACTTCAAGCACACCATGCACAATGGCATCTTCAACAGGGGTAACTTCTCTATCTCGCTGGAATAAGAAGTAGCCGACCAGCTCACTATTGCCATAAATGGGATAACAAATATGCAAGTCGCTACCAACTTTACGACTGCAGGACTTTCCAAGCAGACGAACACTCTCAAATAAATTACGTTCTGTATCTGTAACTTCTTGACCAACTGCAACTTCTTCAATGTTATCTATAATCCGTTTTACACCCTCTTTTTGTTCAACCTTACGCGAGTGGTACAGGGCGCGTGCAATTCCACCATTGTCATCAAGTCGATAGAATGAGGTTTCAAGAACGCCAAGTAGTGGGCCTAGTGTGCGTAAGAGGCTTTGTTCTACCAAATAGGTATCTCGAATAGCCGTCATCGCGCCTAGTTTTTTTAATACCGACGGCAGACCTGAGTCTGTACGCGGGTTGCTCATGTGAATATTCCTTTTCTTTATTATGATTGAATGCTGTAAGCCTCTATCCAGAGGTCAATAAATTCTCTACAAAAAGCGATGTCTTCCAATGTAGTTTTACTATGCAATTTCTTAAAAAAACACGTCTACCGACAGCACGATAAGAATTAATTACTTAAGTAGCTCAACTCTATCAAAATAACTTAAACAAAGTAACTTAAAACTTTTTCATGGTTGTTACACACATATTTTATATACTTAACCGTTGACATATAGTATGGAACCTTATTATCATAATCCATACTATGCTACTACTTAAAGAACTACCAACCTCAGCCTCTTTGCAAAAGCTAGTCACGAGATACCCTGATGCAAACATCAACGCCATTTGGGAATTCGTCAATGTGCTGCGTATTGCTTCAGATTTATCTGAAGCGCTAGACAAACTATTGGCTGAACACGGCTTACTACAAGGTCGCTGGTGGGTGCTAATACTTTTATTACGTGAGGATGATTTAACTTCTTCACCTTCTGTATTAGCAAAAAAAGCGGGGGTAACCAAAGCAACGATGACAGGTTTTATTGATGGTTTACAGCGCGAAGGTCTTGTAAGCAGACTGATGCATGATAATGACCGACGCATGCTACAGATTAAGTTAACGCCAGCTGGTCAACAAAAACTGGATGAAGTTGTACCAGATTACTACCGAAAAGTTGAGGCATTGATGTCTATTCTGACTAAAGAACAACGTGAATCTTTAGTCAGCAATATGAGAATATTGGGCTCAAATTTGAATGCCATGAAGTAGCACTTCAAAAAATTTATTTTTTTACACATATTGTTAGGTTCCAAACTTTTTCTTCATAAAGCCTACTCTGATGAGCTTTCTAACATCTATATACTTTCTGCAAAACCGCATCAATCATGAATTATCATCAGTTTAAGGCTTTAACCTGTACGGCCTTGATAGTGCTACTTCTGCCTAGCTGCGTAAACATGTCCGGTATAGTCGCCAGTTCTCAGCAAAAAGATGCGAATACACTGCGAGCTGGAAAGGTGATTTCAACTGCACAACATGATATGTTATGGCCAAACGAAACATGGTGGAAGGCTTATCACGACACACAGCTGGATGCACTCATCAGCCAAACTATCACTGGTAACCCGAATTTACGCGTGGCTCAGGCACGTGTAACCTTATCTCAAGCATATACAGATAGTATGCACGCTGAAATGCAGCCCAATATAGGCGCAGATGCATCAACAGGCCGAGAACGTTTTACCGAAAGACAATTTATTCCCCCACCTTGGGCAGGACATTCCGACTGGAACAACAAGGCTACTGTATCACTGGCTTACGACCTTGATCTATGGGGACGCAAGCAAAACCAGTGGAAGGGTTATATTGCAGAAACGGCAGCCAGTGCCGCTGAAGTTCAGCAAGTCAAGCTAACACTGGTCACAGCAGTTGTACGCAACTACATTAGGCTATCAAACGAGTATGCCTTACGCGACATTGCGCAAGAGAGACTTCAACTGAGTCAGCAAAGACTATCTATCGCACGTCATAGCTTAGCTGCTGGGCTAGGCACAGAAATGGCGGTAGCCGAAGCTGAAATACCGTTACCCATGATCCGTGCGCAAATCGAAAGTATAGATCAGTATATTGCCTTAACCAAAAACCAACTGGCGGCTTTGTCTGGCCAAGGACCTGGTGCTGGCGACGAAATAAAACGACCATCAATCTCACTGAACGCTACCGTAGGTTTACCAGATCAACTGCCAGCCAACCTCATTGGTCGCCGCCCGGATGTACTGGTTAATCGCTGGCGCATTGAAGCAACATCTAAGAATATTGATAGCGCAAAGGCAGACTTTTACCCAAACATTAATCTACTTGCATTCATTGGATTTCAAGCACTGGGTTTTGGTCAGTTCATCAGCAACTCAGCCATGATAGGTGCAGTTGGGCCCGCAATTTCACTACCGATCTTCGATGGTGGTAGACGGCGAGGTAACCTTTCTGCCAAAACGGCAGAATATGATATTGCTGTAGAAAACTATAATGCCACGCTGGTAAATGCCTTGCAGAATGTCAGCGATCAACTCGTGATACTGCAATCTAACGTCAAACAACGCAAAGAGGTTGAAGCTGCCCTTACACTAGCTACAAAGTCATGTGCTCTGGCACAAATCAGCTATCAGGCTGGCCTAGACAATTACCAGCATGTGCTGGACGTAAAAACCGCATTACTCACACAGCAGGAAGCAATGACGCAGTTACAAGCAGAATGGCTGGATGCTTATGCCGGGCTAATGCAAGCGCTGGGCGGTGGCGAATTTGACGAACAGGCTATGGATAAGTTTTCAGAGAGTATAAAAAAGATGCAAGCTAAATCAGATCAACCTGTAACTGGAAAAAACCAATAGTGGCTGCCAGCACTTTTCGAAAGAGTCGCTTATTGCTTCCGCTTAGATCAGCCATGCGCGACTGGTGGCGTGATGATGCCCCTACCATCATCTATATTATCAAAGTGTTGATTGCTTGCCTGCTAGCAATGTGGCTATCGCTACGCTTTGAGTTAGACCAGCCACGTACCGCAATGCTGACAGTTGCTATCGTAATGCAGTCGCGTACCGGCATGGTGTTTGCCAAAAGCTATTATCGTCTGCTGGGTAGCATTGTCGGGATTATTGTATCGTTCGTTCTCGTTGCCCTGTTTGCTCAGGAGCGTGTGTTATTTCTGCTTGCAATGGCAATCTGGATTGGTTTCTGTACCGCAGGTTCTATGGTATTTCGCCACCACCAGTCTTACGCTTTCGTGCTGGCAGGCTACACCATTTGCATTGTGGGTCTACCAGCCACGATTAATCCCGAGCTTACATTCAGCATAGGTGTAACGCGAATTTCCGAAATCATGATCGGGCTCATATCTGCAAGTCTCGTCAGTGATCTTATTTTTCCACAGCGCATGGGCGAGATTCTCACAGCGGCAGTCAGGCGCCGTTATAAAGACTTTTCAGATTTAGTCCGCTCAATGTCCATAGAAAGAATAAGTGGCTCATCATCAAAATCCGCTGCGTTGCGTATTGTGAGCGACGTTTTTGAACTGGAAACCTTCCGCGCATCATCTGGGCTGGAAAATGATGAGTCACGTGCCTATCGGTTTCGTCTGAGCATGCTTAATTCAGAATTCATGTCAGTATCGACCAGCTTCCATACGCTGGAACAACTGCTACGCCGCCAGCATGCCACAGGGCATCCACAGGTCACAATTGCATTATTTCACATTTACAACTCACTGAAAGAGGTGATTAGCATTGATAATCGCAGCATTAAATCCTCGGCTGAGGCACAACAGATAGCGTCTGCACTCAAGGCTTTTCGCGCAACATTACCACAGCAACTTTCCACCATACGCAAAAACTTACCTAGCAATCTTATCTCGGCAGAACGCCTTGACTTTGAGACCGGTGCAGAACTATTACAACGCTTCATTGATGAACTGTACGCTTACACATCAACCTATGCCTCTTTAAGTGACAAAAGCAATGATGACACCAAAGACAATATTTCAGAGCGCCCACCACGACTCGGCATGCATTTCGATCCACTAGCCGTATCACTGGCTGGCGTACGCGGCGCATTATCACTCGCAGCAATGGCATGCTTATGGCTTTTCGCCGACTGGGGCTCTGGCATTGAAGCCATAACCATTGGCATCATCACAAGCACCCTGTTTGCCTCATCGCCCAACCCTAGCAAAACCGTTAAACAATTTATCATTGGAGCACTGTTAGGAACAGTGCTGGTCTATTTTTGTAACTTCAGAATGTTACCGCATGCACAAGGATTTTTAATGTTATCCATCGCGGTGACTCCAGCTATTGCTCTTGCGGCATGGCTCACAACACGCCCTGCGATAGCCACGATAGGCTCAGGAATATTCATCGTTTTTCTAATGCATATCGGCTTCAATAGCACTTATAGTGCAAACCCTATCGATTTCTTGAATGATGCACTGGCAGATATTCTCGCCATCACCACTTCCGGCATTTTGTTCGCACTGATAGACCTCACCACTAGCCGCTGGTCACGTGTACGTGTATCCAAAGCATTGCGAGAACTTGTTGTATCTGCTTGCTTGGATGCATTGCCGCAGCACCCCTCAAGACTTGAGACTAAAGCACGTGATTTAATACAGCGTCTGAGTGGCGACCGCCATGTTGCCGATGCACAAGACAAAGAAGTCATTGACTGGCTGCTTTCTACACTGGAAATAGGCCGAGCCGTCATTGAACTACGTGATCAGATGAACGAAGTCAACGACAGTACAATCAAGCAGCATTTTGCTGCGTGCTTAGAGCGTATCGCTGAACTATACGCATTACCTTCAACCCGCAACCGCATATTCGCCATAGCCGCTATTAATGATGCTACAGCCATGCTGGATAACATTGTCATTACTACTAAACTGCCACAATTTACTCACCAACAGTTGCTCACTATGCTGCACTTTATCCGCTGCGCATTACTTGATGATGACTCTGCACTATCGTTACAGGCACCCATTCCAAGCAACCAACAGGACATTGTATATGCCTCGTGAGATTGCGCTTTTAGATGCGCTGATTCCTACCCTGCTATTCGCCTTCATGATTAGCGTACTCCTGTCTTGGGCGCTAGATTGGCTGTTTGCACGTATCGGACTATATAAGCACATCTGGTATCGCGCGTTGTTCCGTTTCGCAGTCTTCATCTGCATGTTTTCCGCATTGGGATTACTGGTTTATTAACAAGGTTAATGATATGAAAGAATTCAAAAAACAACTCCTTCGCATTTCAATCACGCTCAGCATTGTCGTAATTGCTATCTTTCTTGGCCGTACGTTATGGGTGCGCTATATGGATTCTCCATGGACACGCGATGGTAGAGTTCGCGCCGATGTCGTCAATGTATCAGGGGACGTTTCTGGACTGGTTACAGAGGTGCCAGTTAGGGACAACCAACTCGTGCATAAAGGTGACCTGTTATTCCGTATTGATACAGAACGCTATCGTCATACTCTGGCACAAGCACAAGCATTGGTTGATCAGCGGAAGGTGATGCTTGAGATGAAACGTGACCAATCCAAGCGCCGTGCTGCGGTAGATGACCAAGTCATCTCCCGTGAACTCCGTGAGGATTCCGATCTCTTTGCCGCCAGCGCCAAAGCAGAATACGAGGAAGCTATAGCAGAACGTGACCATGCAAAACTAAATGTCGAGCGCACCGCAGTACGTGCACCTGTTGATGGCTGGGTTTCTAACTTATTGGTACGCCCTGGCGACTACGCACAGGCCGGCGCAGCAAAGCTTGCAATCATCGACCAGAAGTCTTTCTGGGTATATGGCTACTTTGAAGAGCACAAACTACCCCTTATACACATCGGGGACCCTGCCGAAGTAAGAATGCTAGGAACAAATCAAATAATTCAAGGCCATGTAGAAAGTATCGCACGTG
>DAIDAH010000113.1 GCA_027310735.1 Methylotenera sp.
ACTTACACGCAATCCTGAGTCTATTAAAAATGCTTATAGCCTAATCAAGCAAATATGTAGCCAACTTGGCCGACGCTCATTCGGCATCATTGTTGATGATGCGACAGAAGCACAGGCTAAAATTGTATTTAGAAACATTTCACAAGTAGCAAAAAACTTTATGCAAATTGAATTAGAGTTTTTCGGTGCTATTCCGACTGACGACCACCTCAACCGTGCAGCTAAACTAGGACGATCAGTAATTGATGCATTCCCACTTGCTGCCGCATCAACCGCATTCAAGCACATTGCACAACGCTTGGACTACAAACATGACTATACTGGCAACACCCAGCAGGCATCTTACATTTAGCTTGTAAATAGATATGTACACTGCGCATGGCAAAAAAGACCAGAAGGACGAGCTGCTGAACAAGCACGCCATACTGGTAAAAAAGCTTGCATACCAACTCAAGGCAAAACTACCGCCTAGTGTAGAGCTGGATGACTTGGTACAAGCTGGCATGATGGGGCTATTAGATGCTGTAAATCGATATGAAGACTCGCATGGTGCGCAATTTGAAACTTATGCCGTACAAAGAATCCGCGGCTCTATGCTTGATGAGCTACGAAGTGCTGACTGGTTACCACGTAGCATACGTAAAAATATGCGAGATGTTGAAACTGCCATTAGCCAACTTGAACAACAGCTTGGTCAGCCCCCTACAGAAGGAGAAGTCGCTAAAAAACTTAATTTATCGCTCAATGACTACTACGATATGCTTGGCGACTGTGGTGGTCACCAATTAGTTTATTATGAAGACTTTCATGACTCAGAAAATGGTGAGCACTTTCTTGACCGCTTCCACAGCGACGACTCAAGTGACCCAATCAAAGGTCTGCTAGCCGGAGACTTTAGAGATGCTCTGATTGTTGCAATCAATGCCTTACCAGAACGCGAAAAAATACTATTAGGACTTTATTACGAGCAAGAACTCAACCTAAAAGAGATAGGAGCGGTGATGAGTGTTTCCGAGTCACGCGTTTGTCAATTACATAGTCAGGCTGTTGCAAGACTGCGTGCTAATCTAAAAGAAAAATCATGGACCGGAGTAGTGTAGGTGGTGTTGTACTTGCCTTAATTGGCATTTTATTAGGGCAAGCAATCGAAGGTGGTCATGCTGGTTCATTACTGCAACCTGCTGCCTTTATGATTGTTATTTGCGGCACATTTGGCGCAGTGTTACTACAAACTAGCACAACTAATTTTATTACTGGTTTGCTAATGGTTCGCCAAGTTTTCGTCACGCCTGCTAATGATAAAGAAGCACTCGTTAGACGCATTAATATATGGAGTACGCTCTCACGCAAAGATGGCATACTCATGCTAGAGCCTTACTTCACAAGAGAAACAGATTTATTTGTCAAAAAAGGTTTGCGTCTACTTATCGATGGTACCCCACCTGCAAAATTACAAGAAATCTGTAGCAATGAAATGTATTACTATGAGATGCAACAACGAAATGCTGCAAAAATATGGGAAGCTGCCGGTGGCTACTCTCCAACCGTAGGCATCTTAGGCGCTGTACTCGGGCTAATCCATGTCATGGAAAACTTGTCAGATCCTAGTAAGCTGGGCGGCGGCATTGCAGTTGCCTTTGTCGCAACCATTTATGGCGTAGGCCTTGCTAACCTACTATTCCTTCCTATCGCCAATAAACTCAAATCACTTATTCAGCAAGAAGCAGTACGTAGAGAGGTTTTAATCAATGCATGGGTTTCAATCGCTAATGGCGATCACCCCCGCATTGTTGAAGAGCGCCTTTTAACCTACCTAGAAAAATAAACTAGATTACTGCAAGCATGAATAGAAGAAAATTAATAGAAGATGACCATGAAAATCACGAGAGGTGGTTAGTTTCATACGCCGACTTCATCACACTTTTATTCGCATTTTTTGTAGTCATGTATTCCATTTCATCCGTCAACACTGGAAAGTACAATCAGCTAAGTACGTCTATAGGTCATGCGTTTAGCGGCATTACACTTTATGACACAAAGCACAGCTTAAACACTGAAAGTAAACTTAAAAGCCAGCAAAGATCACTCATAAAACCTTTACCTCTCACGCATATTTATAACGAAAAGATGCGCCGAGAACGTGAAGCCATGACCAGCATGGGCATTAATTTATCAAATACTCTCGCACCGCTAATTAGCGATGGGAAAATACGCGTTGTTCAAAATAATCGCGGCATCAGAATCGACATCCATGACAGCCTGCTATTCAATGCCGGCTCGGCAAATCTAGCTGATGCAGCCAACAACGTCATTAATCAAATTGCAGCTGAAATCAAAGATAGTCGAAATATGATTCAAGTCGAAGGACATACAGATAACACCCCAATCCACAATGCTGAATTCTTTTCAAACTGGGAACTTTCAGCAATGCGTGCGACTAGCGTTGTTAGATTACTATCGAACGATGGCATTACAGAATCACGGCTAGGTGCAATAGGATATGGCTCGGCTCAACCCACCAGTGAAAACATAACCGCACTTGGACGTGCTAAAAATCGGCGTGTATCTATTATGGTGCTTTACGAGACGCAAGATCCGCAGGATTCTGCCGTGGAAATAACACCACAAAATAAGACAAAACCTAACTAGAACCCCAAGTTAGAACCTTACTAATCTTCACTTTTTCAGCAATTGTTTAATTAACAAGCCCGCAGCAATAAAACCAAACGGGGCTGTAACACACACACTAGAGCCATAACCAGCACAATTCAAGCCGGTAATTGAGCTATCAGGCTCAACATCACATACAGCCTCCGGTCTAATAACCTCTTCATCAGAATAAACACACTGAACACCCAATTTTGATGACTTGCTTTTTTGACTATCACCCATAGAGAAAGCATAGTCACGACGTAATAAATTGCGCACCTTAGCTAGTAACTTATCATGCGTCACTTGGCTGAGATCTGCCTGCTTAATACGAGTAGCATCCAACCTACCGCCAGCTGCACCTGTCACAACCAAAGGAATTTGATGTGTGCTACAAAAATTAGCAATTGCGGCCTTTGCCTTTGCGTCATCAATACAATCAATTACACCGTCATATTGTTGGTTAAGTAAGCTAGCAACATTTTCAATACTTACGAAATCTTCAATTTCAATCACGTTTACGCTTGGGTTAATCTGCTGAATGCGCTCCGCCATTGCGGTCACCTTGGCTTTACCAAATACACCTTCTATTGCATGTAATTGTCGATTAACATTTGATTCAGCAATGTTATCCAGATCAATCAAAGTAATTGTGCCGACAGCATTGCGTGCCAAGGCCTCTGCAGCCCAACTACCTACACCACCAATACCTATTACGCAAATATGCGCAGCCTTAAGCCTTAGCAAGCCATCAGCGCCGTATAGTCGCGAAACACCTCCAAAACGACGAGTGGTATCTATAGCATCTGCACCTTCTAATGCTCTATTCATACTTCCAACACCACGAATGCAGCAGCTAAATTCTTCTCGTCACTAATACTGATGTGCATATGCGAAATGTTTTTGGCTTCGAGAAATGCTTGTAATTCTGGCGATAAAATTAAAATCGGCTTGCCTAAAGCATCATGTGAAACCGCGATATTTTGAAAAGTAGCTGGGGCACGCAACCCTGTACCTAGTGCCTTGGAAAAGGCCTCTTTCGCAGCAAAACGCTTAGCCAAAAATCGCGCTTTAATCTGAGATTGCTGATAGTGTTCAAGCTCACTTTCGGCCAGAATACGCGCAGCAAAAGCTTCGCCAAACTCTTCAATAGAAGCACCTATACGAGAAACTTCTACAATATCTGTACCAATGCCAAAAATCATATTATCGGTAAGCAAACTCTTTAATAAGTGACTTCATTTCGCGCACTGCGTTATCCCAACCAACAAACAAGGCATGGGCAACAATTGCATGCCCGATATTAAGTTCATCAATTCCTTCAATAGAAGCGATCTCATGCACATTATGATAATGCAAACCATGACCTGCATTTACTACCAAACCAAGTCCTGATGCATGCACTACCGCCGCTTTAATACGCTGTAGCTCTCGCGCTTTATCTGCTGGATTTTCAGCATCAGCAAATGTTCCTGTATGCAATTCAATTACAGGTGCGCCAATAGCTTTAGCAGCGTTAATTTGCTCTTTATCAGGGCCAATGAACAATGACACACGAATGCCTGCTACACCTAACTTTTGTACTGCATTTTTCACATTATCCAAATTACCGACTACATCAAGCCCACCTTCTGTAGTTCGCTCTTCACGCCGTTCAGGTACTAGACATACATCTTGCGGAGCTACCAAAAGTGCAATATTTATCATTTCATCGGTTACTGCACACTCTAAGTTCATACGTGTTTGTAGCAGCCCACGCAAAGCATGTACATCAGCATCTTGCATATGACGACGATCTTCTCGAAGGTGCAAGGTAATGCTGTCTGCACCTGACTGTTCGGCGCGGAGTGCCGCTTGCACCACACTAGGATACTTTGTACCACGCGCTTGACGAATTGTGGCTACGTGATCGATATTTACACCTAACTTAATCATGTTTTAACCTTTCCAACCTATTCATTAGTAACCTTGCAAGTCAATTAACAATTGCCTTGTATGCAATGGTTTATCTCCTAAATAATGCGCCAGCAGATAACGCATCAGCAACTTACTTTGTTGTTTTGTTTGTATATTTCTATAATCGTCATTGGCCATATCGATTAGCGTATTGCCAGATATTTGTATGCCCATATGCATATGATTAGCGCGTCCACTTTGACGGATAGCTCCATGCTCCGCCTCATAACGGTAGGTTTGTGATTCTATTATTAATGTACCTGCGGTATCTTGGAGCAAAGGAATCGCATAGCCCAACTCTTGGAGGAGTTTTAATTCAAAACGGCGTAATGTCGTAGCTAAATCTGACTCACTGATAAGAGCCCTTAATGTTGCAGCATAATACTCAAAGAGTGCTTCGTGCGGATCTTCACGTGGCAACAATCTGAGCAAAAGCTCATTTAAATAGAATCCGCAAATCAGAGCCTCGCCCTTCAGCAACAATAAACCACCGCCCCACTCTAGACCATGTAATGTTTTTAGCTCTAACTTACCCGACCATGTTGCCAGTAACGGCTGAAAAGATTGCAACATGCCTCGCACGGCTGAACGAGGTCGCCTCGCACCTTTGGCTGTAGCGGCTACACGACCGAAATTGCGGGCAAAAACCTCTACAACCAAGCTTGTTTCTTTAAATGGGTAGGTATGCAAGACATACACAGCTTGATTGTCTTGACGATGTAAACTTACACTACTAGTAGCCATAAGATTTATATTTCGTAAGCGCCAGTACGCTTATTGCGCTTTCATTGTTGGTTAAGATTAGTAACCTAATGATTTCAGCGCACGCTCATCATCCGCCCAGCCGCCTTTAACTTTAACCCAAGTTTCCAAGTACACTTTGCCACCAAACAACTTCTCCATATCCTGTCTAGCTTCAGTAGAGATTTGTTTAAGCTTTTCCCCACCTTTGCCAATAAGCATAGGCTTCTGACTATCCTTATCAACAATGATGGCGCAAAAAATACGGCGCAGCTTACCAACTACTTCAAACTTCTCTATTTCGACTGCAACTGAGTAAGGAATTTCATCACCCAATAACCTGAAAATCTTTTCACGTACAAGTTCAGCCGCTAAAAAGCGTTCGTTTTTATCCGTCAACTCATCTTCAGAGTAAATTGCTGCTTGCTCTGGCAAATAATTGCGAATTGAAGCTAGCAACTCATCTAAATGCAGACTCTTTTTAGCGCTCACAGGTACAATTTCTGAAAATGGGAATTCCAAATCAAAATCTTGAATCAGTGGCAACAAGTTACCCTTGTCCCCCATTAAATCTGATTTATTCACAACTAAAATAGTCGGCGTTTCTTCTGAAAGTAGCTTCAATACCTTACGATCCGCTTCGCCCAACTTCATCGGCTCAATCACGAAAAGCACCACATCAACTTCAGTCAATACTTGAGTCACCGTTTTGTTCAACCCCTTATTCAAGGCATTAAGGTGTTTTTGCTGAAAACCAGGGGTATCAACAAATAAAAACTGTGTGTCTTCGGTAGTGTGGATACCAAGCAGGCGATGCCGTGTTGTCTGTGCTTTGCGTGAAGTAATGGCTAACTTCATACCTAAAATATGGTTCAATAACGTTGATTTACCGACATTAGGCCGACCCACGATTGCAACTGTACCGCATCTGAAGCCTGAATTTAATTCGGTGCTTGATTCTAAATCTGAGTCTAAACTTGTCATTTCTTTATTTTCTCCAAAGCACCTTTTTCCAACGCGACCAACGCATGTTGCGCGGCCTGCTGTTCTGCGATGCGGCGGCTGGCGCCCTCACCAACCGTACGTATATTTAATTTCTCTACCAAACACTCTACAACAAACAATTGTGCATGCGCTTCACCTTCCAAGCGCATTACGGTATATTCTGGCACTGCTATTTTTTTACCTTGCAAAAACTCTTGCAACAAAGATTTAGGATCTTTATCAATCACCTTTGGATCAATTGTATCCAGCTTGTGCGCATAAAGATTTAAGACAAAGGCCTCTGCTGCTGCGAAACCACCATCAAGATATATGGCGCCGATAATTGCCTCAAGCGCATCAGCCAATATTGACGGCCTACGCCAGCCGGCGCTTTTCAGTTCGCCTTCGCCTAGATTTAAAGCATCCCCCAAATCAAGTGTGAATGCAATTTCACTCAAAGTGGCCTCTTTCACCAGTTGCGCACGTAACCGACTTAAATCACCTTCAGCTAGTTTTGGGAACCGCTGGAACAACTGATTGGCAATAATAAAGTTAAGTGCGCCATCACCTAAAAACTCTAGTCGCTCATTATTATGTGAACTGTAGCTACGATGTGTTAAAGCTTGCGTTAACAAACCGTCATTTGTAAAAATGTAAGTTAGGCGTTTTGATAAACGGAGTTGAGTCATTGAATTAAATTTATGTTTGACTAGACGAGATTAATCATCAAACTATTTCTCATCACTTGATGCATTAAAGTCTAGTAAAACACTCACATTAGCAACAATTGGCTTAACTACCTGATACTGAGCTGACACCACAGTCTCACCAGCATCATTTTTTTCTATAATAAGATCCTTACCTGTTATCACATCGACATATGCGGTTGAACTCCGCTTATCGAATGAGTCCATGATTTCCTTCTTACTCATATTACTCAGTGATTCGCGACCCATCGCCTGCAAAACTTTTTTAACAGAAAAATACTCAATGTACGATGGCACCATTTTCATCACTACAATCGCTGCAAATATAAGTGCGGCAGCCACAATCACCATACCTATTAGAGTCGCACCACCCTGTTTCTTTGTCTGATTAAGTTGTTGCATTGCGTGTTGCGCCATGATGATCTCCAGTGATTAAATCAATTTTCGATACAAGTTCAGATAAATAACTAGTGTATTACACTGCCTATTCTAGAACCCTGATCAAAATTCATCCAGATAAAAAATGCTTTACCAACCAAATTATTCTCAGGCACAAATCCCCACACACGGCCATCTGAGCTATTGTCGCGATTATCACCCATAGCAAAATAATGTCCTGCAGGCACTACCACCTCTTCATTATTGGCAAACTTCATTCCGATACTATTTGCGTCATAATTACCAATCACATCATGAATCAAAATATCATGCTTTACTGTACCAAGCTGTTCGCTATACTCCTTAGCAGTCATGATATTTAGCCCAGACATCACATACTCATAATCCCCGACACTTCGTACCTCTAAAGGCTTTCCATTAATGGTCAAATGCTTATCTTGATAACGAATTTTGTCACCAGGCAACCCAACTACACGCTTAATGTAGTCGATCGATGGGTCAGGCGGATAATGAAACACAAACACATCACCACGCTTAGGATGATTCACCGCTAGAAATGTATTGTTTAAAATTGGCACGCGTAAGCCATAGGTAAATTTATTCACCAAGATATAATCACCTGCCAATAAAGTTGGCATCATTGATCCAGATGGAATTTTGAAAGGTTCCACGACAAATGAGCGTACTAAAAAAACCACCAGTATTACAGGAAAAAAGCTTTTAGCATATTCCACTAAAATTGGCTCATCGGCGCCTATAGGGCGATTTTTACGTAGAACCAAAATATCAAAAATCCAAATCAGCCCTGTAACCACTAGTATTACGATCATGAATAATGCAAACATCATCAGTGAATATCCTATTAACTTTTATCAGTTATATCTAAAGAACTACTTATCTTCCACGCGTAAAATTGCTAAAAAGGCTTCTTGTGGAATTTCAACGTTACCCACTTGCTTCATACGTTTCTTACCTTCTTTTTGTTTATCCAGCAATTTACGCTTCCGTGAAACATCGCCACCATAACATTTGGCAATCACGTTTTTACGCATTGCTTTAACTGTTTCGCGCGCAATAATGTTTGCTCCGATAGAAGCCTGAATCGCGACATCAAACATTTGACGTGGAATCAACTCCCGCATTTTTGCTGCCACCTCACGACCACGATGCACACTATTTGCTCTGTGAACAATCATACTTAATGCATCAACGCGTTCACCATTTACCATAATATCAAGCTTCACCAAGTCTGCTGCACGAAACTCTAAAAACTCATAATCCATTGAAGCATAACCACGTGATACCGACTTTAATTTATCAAAAAAATCCAGCACAACTTCATTCAGTGGCATTTCATAGCTAAGCATCACTTGCCTACCCATATATTGCATATTCTTTTGTATGCCGCGCTTATTGTTACATAGTGTCATCACTGGGCCGACATAGTCTTGCGGCATTAATAAATTCACATTAATCACAGGCTCACGCGTTTCCTCAACGCGTGATGGTTCTGGCAGGCGAGATGGATTCTCAATC